>NZ_JBSFRU010000100.1:0-18353 GCF_053589395.1 Nocardia sp. NPDC003345 | reverse complement strand
CCTGCGAACTGGCCGAACAGGCGTTCGCGGAGTTCCGGGCGACCACCGCGCAGCAGCGGGCCGGATTCCTGGAACGGGTCGCCGGACTGCTCGACGAACGCCGCGACGTCCTGGTCGAACGCGCGCATCTGGAGACCGCGCTGCCGGTCGCCCGGCTCACCGGCGAGGTCGGCCGCACCAGCGGCCAGCTGCGGTTGTTCGCCGCCGAATTGCGGGCGGGAACCTGGCAGGGCGCCCGGATCGACCCGGGCCGGTCCGGCACCGCGCCGCGCGCCGATATCCGGCAGCGCCGGGTCGCACTGGGGCCGGTCGTGGTGTTCGGGGCGAGCAACTTCCCGCTGGCCTTCTCCACCGCGGGCGGCGATACCGCCTCGGCGCTGGCCGCGGGCTGCCCGGTGATCGTCAAGGCGCATCCGGCGCATCTGGGTACCGCGGAACTGGTGGCCCGGGCCGTCGCCGACGCGGTCACCGACACCGGTATGCCCGCCGGGACGTTCTCGCAGCTCGTGGGGGTCGGAAACGATATCGGCACCCGGTTGACCGCCGACCCGCGCATCCGCGCGGTGGGGTTCACCGGTTCCCGGCGGGGCGGGCTGGCGCTCGCGGCGGTGGCCGCGGCCCGGCCGGTGCCGATCCCGGTGTACGCGGAGATGAGCAGTATCAACCCGGTACTGCTGCTGCCCGCGGCGCTGGCCGGGCGCGGCGCCGAACTCGGGGCCGGGTTCGCGGGCTCGCTGACACTCGGCGCGGGCCAGTTCTGCACCAACCCCGGACTCGTACTCGCGGTCGAGGGCCCCGGTCTGGACGAGTTCGTCGCCGCGGCGGCCGGAGCGGTCACCGCGAACGCGGGCGCGATCATGCTCACCACCGATATCGCCGGGCACTACGACTCCGCCGGTGCGGAACTCGCCGCCCGGGACGGCGTCGATCAGGTGGCCTGCGGTGCGCGACCGGACGGGGCGGCCGCCGCGTCGGCCCGGCTGCTGACGGTGGAAGGGTCCCGGTTCGTCGCCGAACCCGAACTGCAGGCCGAAGTGTTCGGTGCGACCTCACTGCTGGTCCGCTGCGCCGATACCGCCGAACTCACCGCCGCGGTGCGGGTGCTGGAGGGGCAGCTCACCGCCACCGTGCACGCCGGGGAGTCCGACCATCCGCTCGCCGCGGCACTGCTGCCGCTGCTGGAGGAACGGGCGGGCCGCATCCTGTTCGGCGGCTGGCCCACCGGGGTCGAGGTCGGGCACGCGATGGTGCACGGCGGGCCGTTCCCCGCCACCACCGACGCCCGGACCACCTCGGTCGGGACGCTCGCGATCGAGCGTTTCCTGCGACCGGTCGCCTACCAGGACGTTCCGGCCGCGCTGCTGCCGCACGAGGTCCGCGACGACAACCCGCTCGGTGTGTGGCGGCGCGTCGACGGCGAACCCGGACGCGACGCGCTGCCCACCGGCTGACCGCCGCCCGCCGGCCACCCACCCGGCGTCCGGCCGTACTTCCGATCTCGAGGTTTCCATGACATATCCAGCACCACGCACGGCTCCCCGGTGCACGCTGCGTGAACTTCCCGGCCACGGCATACCGCCGGCCGCCCCCAGCCCGTATTCACCGGTCGCCTGCTTTCGGCCAGGCGCTGTCCGCGCATCGCGCACCTGTTGATCGGAGTCACCATCATGGCCTCGCCCGAAATCACCTCGGACCCGCCGCGTCCGTATTCCGCCGAGCCGGGACTCCGCACCCAGGCCCCCGCCCGTCCGAAGATGCTCAATCGCGAATCGCTGGTCACCGCCGCGAAAGCGGTCACCGGCATCGTCGGCCTGTTCGCCGTCTGGCAGTTGCTGGTGGTCGTCTTCGATCCGCCGGAATTCCTGCTGGTGGGACCGGTCTCGGCCTTCCAGGAGCTGGCCGCGCGGCCCGACTATTTCGCGACCAACACCTTCGTCACCCTGCAGGAGGCCCTGGCCGGTTTCGCGCTGGGCACCGCGCTCGGGGTGCTGTGCGGGGCGACGCTGCACTATTCGCCGACGATCCGCAGCTTCCTGTATCCCGCGCTGGTCGCGATCGACACGATTCCCAAGGTCGCGCTGGCGCCGCTGTTCATCGTGTGGTTCGGATTCGGGTTCGAGTCCAAGGCGTTCGTCGCCATGGCGATCGCGTTCTTCCCGCTGGTGATCAACACCTATGACGGCCTGAGCTCGGTACCGCACGAACTGCAGGAACTGGCCCGGATCAACCGGGCCTCGGCGTGGAAGAAGATGTCGAAGATCGAGATGATCTACGCGCTGCCGTCGATCTTCTCCGGTGCGAAGATCTCCATCTCGCTCGCCGTCGGTGGCGCGGTGGTCGGTGAATTCATCGCCGGTTCCAAGGGACTGGGCTATGTCATCCTGCTGGCCAACAGTCAGGTCGATCTGCCCTCGATGTTCGCGGCCTTCATCGTGCTCGCCGCCATCGCGCTCGCGCTGTTCTTCCTCGTCGATCTGGCGGGCCGCAAATTGATTCCGTGGAAGAACCACGCGAAATGAGCACGCGATCGGAGACCGCCCGGATGAGCACGCGATCGGAGATTCGGATGCGCGCACCCAAGCGCAGACTGGCCGCGATCATCGGCGCGCTGACATTGGCGCTGGCACTGCCGGGCTGTGCGTCCGGCGGCGGCGAGAACTCGATGACCCTCATGATGGACGTGGGATACCTGCCCAAGCACGCGCCGTTCTTCGCGGCGGTGGATCGCGGTTTCTTCGCCGCCGAAGGTATCGACCTCACCGTTATGCCGGGCTCGGGCTCCACCAATACCGTCACCTCGGTCGAGACCGGCCGGGTGGACGCCGGTTTCGCGGATTTCGGCACCACGGTCCTCAACCAGGGCCGCGGCGCGGCGGTGAAACAGATCAATCTGCTGCAGGCCCGATCCGCCTACGCGGTCGTGGGTCTCGCCGACAGCGGGATCAAGAGCTGGGACGATCTGCGGGGCCGCACCCTGGCCACCGAAGGCGCCGGCGCGATGACCGCCATGTGGCCGCTGGCCCTGAGCCGGCTCGGTCTCGCGGCCGACGAGGTGAACCTCGTGCACGCCTCCAGCGGTTCGAAGATCCCGGGCCTGATGGCGGGGCAGTGGGACGCCAACCTCGCGCTCTACATCTCCGACGAACCCGCCATCGACGCCCTGGACCGGCAAGCGGTGGTCCTGAAATGGGCCGATCTCGGTATCGACCTCTACGGCAACGGGATCGTGGTCTCCGACGAGAAGCTGCGCAGCGACCCCGATCAGGTGCGCCGGTTCAACCGCGCGATGCAGAAGGGTTTCCTCTGGTCGTGCGCGCATCCGGAGGAGGCGGCACAGGACTTCCAGCGCGAGGTGACCGGCTACGAGGTCCCGACCATCGTGCTGGCGATCCGCGAACAGTGCTCGCTCAACTGGAACGCCGACGAATCGGTGGACGAATTCGGCGTCATGGACGACGCGGGCGTCGGGAAGGTGCTCGACGTGGCACAGCAATTCCTCGGCCTGAAACCGAACAGCGGACTCACTCCCCAAGACATCTACAGCAACGACTTCCTCGAACCGCTGCATCGCGGCGACGAAATCGCAGCCCCGTAACAATCCAAGCCCCATATCAGCAGGGCGGAGGGCCTCATGAACAACGAATACGCCATCTCGGTCAACGGCATCGGAATGACCTACCGGTCCCGGGACGGTCACGACAACACCGTGCTCGAAGGTCTGGACTTCCATGTGAAGCCGGGACAGTTCGTCTCGATCGTCGGCCAGTCGGGCAGTGGTAAGACCACGCTGCTCAAGACGATCTCCGGACTGCAGCAGCCCACCGCGGGCGAGATCCTGGTCAAGGGCCGTCCCATCAGCGACGGCGTCGAGGATATCGCGATGGTGTTCCAGAGCCCGGTACTGCTGCCGTGGCGCAACAACATCGACAATGTGCTGCTGCCACTGGAATTCCGCGGTACCCGCACCGAGGATTCGCGCCGCTACGCCCAGGAACTGCTGGAGATGGTCGGGCTGGGGGATCGCGCCACGCGCTATTCCTATGAGCTCAGCGGCGGGATGCAGCAGCGGGTCGCCATCTGCCGGGCCCTGGTATCGCGTCCGGAACTGCTGCTCATGGACGAACCCTTCGGCGCGCTCGACGCCATGACCCGCGATTCGATGAACTTCGAGATCCAGCGCATCTGGCAGGCCGCCGGCTGCAGCGTCCTGTTCGTCACCCACAGCATTCCCGAGGCCGTCTGGCTCGGGGACCGGGTGGTCGTGGTCGGTGGCAAACCGGGCCGGATCGTCGCCGATATCACCATCGACCTGCCGCGGCCGCGCGGTAAGCAGCACCGCTACTCGAAGGAGTTCTCCGACTACACGACCGAGATCGAATCCCATATCGGGGTGACCGCCGGCATCAGCTGACGGCCCGGCGCCCGACCCGACACCGATTCCCGAACCGAATCCCGACACCGAAGGCACGAAATGCTGCGTATCACCGCCGACGCCGGCCAGGTAGTACAGACCTACGGACTGGACGCGCGGAAGAGCCTGCTCTTCTCCGCGATCCGCCTCGACTCCCATCCGTTCGTGGCGCCGCTGATCGCGCGGGCCGGGGATCAGGAGTATCTGCTGGTCCGCCAGCAGGAACAGGGCAACGCGCTCTCGGCGGGGGTACCCAAGGACAAGATCAGGTTCTACGCGCCGTGGGTGACCATCGACCCCCGGGTCGTCGCCGACACCCCGGCGTCGCCGTCGCTGACCGCTCTGGTCGCCGAACTCGCGGACGGTGCGACGGTGAGTCTGGCGGCCGATGTGGTGTACAGCCACTACCGGGCGCTGGCGGGCGCGGTCGATCTCGTCACCGAGGAACGGGCGCCCACGCCGGTACTCGCCTACGAGATCGACCAGGACGCGGTCCGCGCCCGGTTCGCCGGGTGGCGGGAAACCGGTATCGGCGCCGCGCGGCGATTGATCGAGGGCGTCGCGCACCTCGCGGGCCTGGAGACGGAGTTCACCGCCGCCGAGGACAGCCGCTATACCGCCCTGCGCGCGCTGGTCGCGGACCGCTCGCTCGACGCGCTGCTGCTCGCGGCGCCGCCGAACTTCACCGAGGTGACCGGATTCGCGCAACCGGACGGCGCGGTCGCGCTGTGGCTCGCCGAATCCGGGAAACTGCTGGTGCTGGCGCCGGAAGGGACCACCGGGATCGCCGGGGCGCAGTGCGGGCGCTACCCGTCGGTGGGTGCCGCCGTGCGTGAGCTCGCCGCCGGTCCGCGGGTCGGCGTCGAGGACGAATGGATCGGGGTCGGCCTGGCCCGCGAGCTCGAACTCGCTCAGGCCGAACTGGTCCCGGTATCCCACGAGCTCGGGCACTGGCGCGATATCCGCGACCACGAGGATCTGGCGTTCCAGGTGGTGGCCGCGCGGACCAGCGTGTTCGCGATCGAAGAGGCGCTGGCCTGGGCGGAGGCGGGACTCGAGGCGGGGCGGGAGTTCACCGAACTCGATATCTACGCGGTGTATCTCGACAAGATCGACGAGTTCCGCACGGCCAACGCCATCCCGTTCGGGGTCGAGGCGTACTTCACCAACCTGCACTCCTCCAACCGGATGCTCTTCCCCGGACCGCCCGTCGATTTCCCGATCGACGACGAGACGACCTGTATCCAGCTGGACGCCGGGGTCCGGGTGGTGATGGACGGTGTCGTCGTCGCCACCTCCGATATGGCCCGCTCACTGCCGCGTACTCCGGCCGCGAAGGAGGCGTACTCCTTCTTCTTCGATGTGGTGCGCGAGGGCATCATCGGGCAGCTCGCGCCGGGAGTCATCTGCGAGGACGTCCACGAGGGCACGCTGCGGTATCTCGCGCCGCATCTGGACCGGATGGTCGAGATCGGGATGCTCGGTACCGAGGTCGATTTCGATACCGAATACCGCAAGCGCAATGTCGGTCACCTCATGGGCAAGCAGGAATCGTTCGCCAACGAACTGCGGCCCGGGTACAAGCATGTGCTGGACGTCGGTTCGTACGGGGCGGCCGAGATCCCGTGGCGTTACGAGAACGCCGCCATCGGCACCGAGGACCTCTGGTACATCGGCCGGGACCGCACCTACATCGTCAGCAAGCGCTGAATCCCGGAGCCGGCTCCGAAACCCCGCCGGTCCGGCCGGAACTCCGGCCGGACCGGCGAGCCGCCCGCACGCGGCCGGGCGACCGCCGCCGGTCCGGGCCGTGCCCAGCTCTATCGAATCGGAGTATTCATGACCGAGACAACCACCTCTGCCATTCGCGACCGTCTCGCGGAAACGAACCTCGAACTCCCGCGCCTCGGCGCGCCCCGGTACGCCTACGAGGCGACCACCCGCTGGGGTGACCAGCTCTGGGTGTCGGGCCAGATCTCGCGGACGGCTTCCGGGGTGATCCTGGGCGGCCGGGTGGGGGAGACCGCGACCGTCGAAGACGGGATCGCCGCGGCCGAGATCAGCGCACTCAACCTGCTGGGACGGATCGACGACGCGGTCGGGCTGGAGAATGTCGCGCGGGTGCTGAAGGTGAATATCTGGGTGGCGAGTGCGGCGGATTTCGTGGACCAGCCGACGGTGGCCGACGGCGCCTCGCGGCTGCTGCGCACTGTACTGGGCGCGGCTGGCGGGCACGCCCGGACCGCGCTGCCCACCCAGGTGCTCCCGCAGGGCGCGCTCGTGGAACTGGACGCCACGGTCGCCATTCAATAGTGACCCACATCACACATGATCCTGTCATGGATTCGGGTGCCATCTCGTTCAGAAGGCACGCGAACAGACAGGAGCAACGACATGAAGCACCGCATCATCGTTCTCGGAGCCGGATACGCCGGGGCCTACACGGCCGGTAACCTCGCCCGCCGCCTGCACCTCGACGATGTGGAGATCACGGTCGTCGATGTCGAAACCGAATTCGTCGAGCGGTTGCGCCTGCATCAACTCGCGGCCGGCCAGGAGTTGCGACGCTACACACTGGCCGAGATGTTCGCCGGGACCGGTATCCGGCTGCGCACCGCCTACGTCACCGAGGTCGATGCCGCCGCCCGGACCGTCACCGTGACGGATAGCGACGGGACCGGGGAACTCGAATACGACACCCTGCTCTACGCACTCGGCAGTACTGTCGCCGATCACGGCGTCCCGGGGGTGGCCGAACACGCTTTCCACGTGACAGGACGTCCGGCGGCGCTGCGGCTGCGGGCCCGGCTGGACGAACTGGACGGCACCGGGACGGTCCTGGTCGTGGGCGGCAATCTGACGGCGATCGAGGCAGCCACCGAATTCGCCGAATCCCGGCCCGGCCTGCGGATCGAACTGGTCACCAGTGGCGAGCCGGGCGGCTGGCTGAGCCCGCGGGCGCGGCGGCATCTGCTGGAGGCGTTCGACCGATTCGGGATCACGGTGCACGAACACACCACTGTGACCCGGGTGGAGGCGAGCGGTGTGGTGACCGCGGACGGCACCGTCATCACCGGTGACGCCACGGTCTGGGCGGCGGGTTTCGGCGTCCATCCGCTGGCCGCCGCGAGCGGGCTCGCCGTCGAGGACACCGGGCAGATCACCGTCGACCGGATGATGCGCTCCATCTCGCATCCGGAGGTGTACGCGGCAGGCGACAGCGTTTTCGTGATCGGCGAGAACGGCCGGCCGCTGCCCATGTCCTGCGCGTCGGCGGGCTTCACGAGTATGCAGGCATCGGCCGCGATCATCGGCGACCTCACCGGTCGCGCCATCGGCAGAACCGCCCTGGCGTACGTGGGCAATCACATCAGCCTCGGCCGCAAGGACGCCATCTTCCAGACGGTCGGCAAGGACGCGCGGTCGAAATCGTGGTCGCTGCGCGGCCGTCCCGCCGCGCGGTTCAAAGCGGCCGTGCTGGGCGCCGGGCCGTGGAGTCTGGCCCACCCGACCTGGGGCCTGCCGGTGCGCAGGCATCATCTGAAAACCGCGTCGGCCCGCACCGGTGAGGCGGCCGCGGCCTAGGGTAAGTGCTCATGGACACCGCCACCGTGGCGCGTTTCGAGGCCGGCCGGGCCCGGCTGGCCTCGTTGGCGTACCGTCTGCTCGGATCGGCGGCCGACGCCGAAGACGTAGTGCAGGACGCGTTCCTGCGCTGGCACGCCGCCGACCGCGAGTACATCGAGACGCCCGAGGCCTGGCTGACCAAGGTGGTCACCAACCTCGCACTCGACCGGCTCCGTTCGGCGCAGGCGCGGCGGGAACGGACGGCCGGGGCCTGGCTGCCCGAACCGCTGCTCGACGGCGACCCGATGCTGGGCCCGGCCGAAACGGCCGAACAGCGCGAATCGGTGACCTTCGCGGTACTGCGGCTGATGGAAACGCTCGGACCGGTGGAGCGCGCGGTATACGTTCTGCGGGAGGCGTTCTCACACAGTCACGCCGAGATCGCCGCCATCCTGGAGATCACCGAATCGGCCAGTCAGCAGCATGCCCTGCGTGCCCGGCGCCGGATCGCCGCCGGTCGCGCCGCCGCCGAGATCGACCTCGCCGCCGCGCGCCGCATCGTGGAGGAGTTCGTGGCCGCCGCGTCCTCGGGGCGGACCGACCGGCTGGTGGCATTACTGACCGACGACGCGACCGCGCTGTCGGACGGGGCGGGTCTCAGCGAGAAGCTGCGCCTCATCCCGACGCCCGAGAAGATCGCCGCGATCGGCCGGGCCGGGTTCGTGCCGACTCCGGCGAAACGGCGGCTGGTCGGCGATGTTCCGGTGTCGATGCACGCCGGTATCGTCAACGGCACGCCCGCGCTGATCGCCGCCACCCCGGAGCGGGTGGTGGGCGTGGTGGTGCTGGAGGTCCGCGACGGCAGGATCGCGTCGGTCGCCGGAATGGCCGCGCCCGCGCGTACCGGCCGGGTCAGCGAACAGTGGTTCCGTGGCGAGCGTGTCGATTCGTTCATCGGGGACTGGTGAGGCCGAGTGCCGGGGCGGTGTAGCGATGGTCGCCCGCTGATCGACTGAAGGTGTATGAGTGATAAGCGTTCCGGCGCGGTGGGATCCACCGTGCTCGGCACCACGGTGTTCGGATTCCTGTGCGGGATAGCGGTTGTGGTGGTGGCCGCCGTGTGGTGGATCACGGGGCCCGATTCGGTCAGTTGCTACTACGCGACCTATGAGGCGGACCCGGTATTCGACCCCTTCGACGGAATGGTGGGGAAGATGTGGCCGACCCGGTGGTTCTGGGCGGGGCTGGTCGTGGCGCCGACACTGGTGGGAGCCTTGGCAGGGCTGGTCGCGGCCCGCCTCGGTTTCCGCCTGCGGCGCGAGCCCGGCTAGGACGGATCAGGCGCCGTGGGCGGCGTAGATATGCCGGGCCACCTCGTCGCGCATGGTGGCGAATCCTGGGTGCGCGCGGATCTCGGTGAACGAGGTATCGGTGAGATCGCTGGTGAAGGCGATCGGTTCGTCGTAGATGATCCGGCCGGGGCGGGTGCCCATGACGATCACGCGGGTGCCCAGCAGCAGTGCCTCGTCGATACCGTGGGTGACGAACAGAATGGTCTTGCGGCGTTCCCGCCACAGGGTGCGCAGTCCACCCTGTAGTTTCTCCCGGGTGAGCGCGTCCAGCGCGCCGAACGGCTCGTCCATCAAGACGATGCCGGGATCGTTGATCAGGACGCGGGCGATCTGGGCGCGCTGCTGCTGACCGCCGGACAATTCGTAGGGCTTGCGCCGCCCCAGCCCCTCGAGCCCGACCAGGGCCAGCAGCCGGTCGGCCTCGGCGCCGCGTTCGGCGCGGGCGATACCGCGCACCGACGGGCCGAATTCGACGTTCTTGCGCACCGACAGCCAGGGGTAGAGGGCGGGCCGCTGGAACACCACACCGCGCTCCGGACCGGGTCCGTCGACGACGCGGTCACCCACCCGCACCGTGCCGGCCGACGGTGGCAGGAATCCGGCGATCATATTCAGCAGCGTGGTCTTCCCGCAGCCGGAAGGCCCGACCACACAGGCGAATTCACCGCTGTCGATGGTGAGATCGGTGGGTGCGAGGACTTCGGTGGGGCCGTCCGCTCCGGGATAGGTCTTGGTGACGCCGGTGAGGGTCACCCGGTTCGGGCCCGACCCGGTCACTGTGCCGCCGCCCGCGCGGCATCGGGGTAGAGCGCGGCGCGGTAGGACTTCTCGTCGCCGACCGCGGCGATACCGCCCTGCGTGAGCAGGAATTGGGCGGTGTTGCGCAGGGAACCGGCGAAATCGCCGCCGAGGTAGCGCGGCCCGGCCTGTTCCGCGGCGTCCGGGTAGGTGTATCCGGCCAGCTGTGCCTGCGCGGCTTCCGGATCGATTCCGAGTTGCGCCGCCAGCGATACCGCCGCCTCCTGCGGATTGCCGCGGAGCTGCCCGATCGCGTAATCCTGAACCTTCGCCCAGACCGCCGCGAAGTCGGCGTGCCGGTCGAGGAAGGCGGTGGCCGCGGCGGCGACATCGAAGGTGGGTGCGCCCTGCGCGGCGGTCTCGGCGCTGGAGGTGAGGACCGTACCGCCGGTTTCGATCAGCTTCGACAAGGTCGGATCCCAGACCCAGGCGGCGTCGATCTGATCGCCGTTCCAGGCACCGGGGATGGCCTCGGGCTGCATATTGATCAGATTCACCTGCCCGCCCAGTCCGGCGCGGTCGAGCGCGGCGAGCAGGCTGTAATGCGCGGTGCTGCCGAACGGCGTGGCGACCCGTTTACCCCGCAACCCCGCCAGAGCGGTCACCGAACCATCCTTGACCACCAGCGATTCCGATTTCCCGATCACATCGTGGATCCACAGCACCCGGACCGGCAGATTCAGCGGGGCCGAGACCGCCTTGGTGGCAGGACTGGAACCGAGGGTGCCGATATCGATACCGCCCGCACCGAACGCCTGCACCACATCGGCTCCGGAGGAGAACTGGTTCCAGGTGATGGTGGCGTTGGGCAGGCACGCCTCGAGCAGGCCGCGATCCTTGACGTACAGGTCGGCGTTGGGGATGGCCTGATAACCGATTCGCGCCGTGGCGGTGATCGCGGTTTCCGGGGCGAACGGGCAGGCCGCGGCGGCGCCCTCGGCGCCGGTATCGTCGCGCCCGGATTCCACGCAACCGGCGGTGGCGGCCGCCGCCAAGGTCAGGACCGCGGCCAGGGCCGTACGGAATCTGCGCTTCATGCTCTGCCTTTCCAGGGAACCGCCACATCACCGGCGATTTTCAGAATCGAATCGAGAACCAGTGCCGCGCAGCCGATGACGACGATGCAGGCGATGGTCAGCGGGGTGTCGAGCTGCGTGCCCGAGATATAGGCGAGGCCGCCGATCCCCGGGATGCCGTTGTTGAGTTCGGCCGCGACGACGGTGGTCCAGGCGAACGCGGTGGCGATCCGGATACCGCCGATCACCTCGGGCAGTGTGGCGGGCAATACCACCCGCGCGATCACCTGCCCGCGGCCCGCTCCCAGCGAGCGGGCGGCATCGAGATAGTCCTGCCGGACGCCGGCCACACCGTTGAGGGTGGCGATGGCGATGGGCGGGAACGCCGCCAGGAACAGCAGCCAGATCTTGGAGACATCGCCGATGCCGAACCAGACGATCAGCAGTCCGATATAGCCCAGCGGCGGTAGCGCGCGCAGGAAGTTCAGAATCGGCTCGGTGATCAGCCGGACCGGAGTCAGCATGCCCATCACGAAACCCACCAGCGGCCCGGCGACAACGGCCAGCCCGACGCCCGCACCGATCCGCTGCAGGCTGGCGGCCAGATGCTCCCACAGGTAGTAGTTCTGCTCCCCGATCACCATGCGGTCGATACCCGGCGCGATCCGGTGCCGGGTATTGGCGCGGACGAACGCGTCCCACACCGCGCCCGGCGACGGCAGATACAGCGGATCGACCAGGCCGGCGGCGGTCGCCAGCGACCAGGCACCCAGAACGAGGAAGAGGGCGGCGAGCCGGGTCAGGACCGGGCGGACCAGCCGACGGTATCGGGCACGGGTCCGCGTGGGCGCCACGGTGGTGGTTTCCGGCGTGGTGGTGGCCGTACTCATCGGCCACCCCTGATACAGCACCCCGCGTCGGTCACGCCACACTCCACACATCCCGCCCCGACAGGGCCACCGGCCCGGCCGTCGACGATCGGCCGGAGACGCGAACGTACCGAGCGCGGCCGGTACGACAGGAGGGTTGTGCGCGGCGTGAGCGAAATACCGGTCTTTACGACCGGTCGCGCGGGGCCAGCCCCGCCACGGTCAGCCGGAAGAGGCGGTCCGCCCGGGCGGCCGGATCGGGGTAGGGCTCGGCGGCCAGGGTGATTCCGACGATCAGTGTGATGAGGTCCGCGACGGTCAGGTCCGCCGCCGCGACACCGTCGCGCACGGCCCGCGCGAGCAGGGGGGCGGCGGCCTGTTCCAGGAGTGCCGAACAGGCGTTTTCGTGGATGGATTCGGGATCGGCCCCGTCGTAGCTCAACGCGGCGGCCAGGCCGCGGGCCGCCACGCAGTAGTCGACGAGTTCGTGCAGCCAGGTCAGCAGCGCGGCACGGCTGTCCGCGTCGCCGCACAGTTCGCGCGCCCGGTCACCCAGGACCTCGATCCGCTGCCGGGAAACCGCTTCCAATAGTGCGCGCCGGGTCGGGAAGTGGCGGCGCACGGTCGCCGAGCCGACCCCCGCGGTGCGGGCGATCTGTTCCAGGGAGGCCGCGGCGCCGTGCCGGGCCACCTCGGCCTCGGCGACCGCGAGGATGCGGGTGTAGTTGCGCCGGGCGTCGGCACGCTGGGTCTCGGGCATGGCGTCCTCTCCGGGCTTGCTAAGTGGCGGCCCCCGCCATATCGTAGCGGTAAGTAAACGGCGGGCCCCGCCGTTTAGTGATTCGCCCGACTCGGAGGAGTAGCGCTATGCCCGAACGAACCGAACCGGTCCTGGTCACCGGGGCAACCGGAAAACAGGGCGGGGCCACCGCCCGCGCCCTGCGCGCGGCCGGTGTGCCGGTGCGCGCGCTGGTACGCGACCCGGCCGGAGACCGGGCCCGGGCCCTCGCGGCGGGGGGTGTGGAACTGGTCGCCGGCGACCTCGAAGACCGCGAATCGGTGACCCGCGCCGCGAAGGGGATCCGGGCGGTCTTCTCCGTGCAGATGCCTCCGATCACGGCGGCGGGATTCGAATTCGCCGGCGAAGTGGTCCAGGGCCTCAACCTCATCGAAGGCGCGCTGGCCGCCGGGGTCGAGCATTTCGTGCACACGTCCGTGAGCGGTGCGGGCCAGCACACGGAACTCCCGGGCTGGGCCGAAGGCCGCTGGGCGGGAATGGCACCCAGTATGGAAGCCAAGACCGCCATCCAGGATCGGCTCCGCACGGCGGGATTCCGCTACTGGACGCTGCTCAAACCGGGCTTCTTCATGGAGAACTTCCTGCCGTCCATGGCCTATCTGTTCCCGCGCGGAGTGGAGGGTGGCCTGGTGGGAGTGTTGAAGCCCCATACACATCTGTCGCTGGCCGCGGTGGACGATATCGGAACGGCGGCCGCCGCGGCCGTTCTCGCACCGGAACGGTTTCACCGCGTGGAACTGGAACTGGCCGGCGATTACCGCTCGATGTCCGAGATCGCCGAAGTCCTGACCCGAACCCTCGGCACCCCCGTGGTCGCACCGGATATGACCGAAGAACAGGCCTTCGCCGCCGGAATGCCGCCCATGGGCGCCGGACTCGAGTTCATCAACGTGGTCGGCCAGCCCGCCCGGCCGGAGTACGCGCGCGCCCTGGGCCTCTCGCTCACCGGTTTCGAGGAGTGGGCGGCCCGTTATATGCGGGCCGACGCCTGAAATATCCCGGGCCGGGGACGGCGGCGCCGCGGCCCGGGATCGGCGGCGACGGGCACGCGTAGTGCCGCGCCTCCCGTTCGAGTGCTACAGGGAGCCGAGGAACTGCCAGGTGCGCGATTCGTCCTCGGCCCCGCCCAGTTCGGTCTGGGTGACCAGGAGTTCGGTGGCGCCCGCGTCGGCGTACCGGCGCAGTTCCGCCTCGACCTCGGCCTCGGTGCCTATCACCGCCAGCTCGGCCGCCCCGGCGACGCCCTCGCTGTCGAGGACCGTGCGATAGGACGGGATGCCGTCGTAGAAGGACAACTGTTCGGCGGCGCGGGCGCGTACCCGGTCGGGATCGGAGGTCACCACGACCGCCACGCCCGCGATCACCCGGGGCGCCGGGCGCCCCGCCGCCTGCGCGGCGGCCTGGATCCGGGGCACGATGTACTCGCTCAGCGTGCGCGGACCCGCCAGGAACGGCACGGTGCCGTCGGCGAGTTCGCCGGTCACCGCCAGCGCCTGCCGGCCCATGGCGGCGACGACGATATCGGGTGCCTCACCTCCGGCGACCCCGGCCGGCAGCGCGGGAGCCGCCGACAGGGTCTCGCCCGTGAAATCGACGGTGCCGGTGTTGAGTACGGAACGCAGGACGGTCAGGTATTCGCGCAACCGGCGGATCGGACGTTCGGTCACCAGGCCGAACGCCGGCTCTTCGAGGGCCGCGGCACCGAGCCCGAGCCCGAGGGTGAACCGGCGGTGCGATGCCGCGTGCGCGGTCTGGGCCTGGCTCGCCACCACCAGCGGATGGCGCGGATTGATCGGTACCACCGAGGTCCCGACCCGCAAACCCGGGACGGCGGCGCCGACGACCGCGGCGATCGAGAGCGCGTCGGTATCGAAGCGCTGCGCGAACCAGGCCCGGTCTATCCCGGCGCGCTGCGCGGTCCGGGCTCGGTCGACGACATCGTCGACGGCGTTGGCCGCGCCCGGGCGCGGTTGGAGGGCGATTCCGACAGGTGCGGTGAACGACATGCCCGCCGCAACCCCGCGCCCGGTGCGGCGTATTCCGCCGCCACCCCATTGAACTCAGCCTGAATATGAACGGCGACAACGATCTACGGCCTCCTTACCGTGGGCCTCACCACCCGGTCGAAGTTCGACGGAGCCGGGGATGGGTGCCGCCGGAGGATCGGATTTGTCATGAGCGCAGTCGCATCGGCCGGCGACACCGGGACCACCGGGGCGCCGCCGGGCGCCGATGACGAGTCCGCACTGCCCGTGGCCAGGACCCGGCACCCGTGGCGCTGGCTGGTATCGGCGGTGGCCCTGGTGCTGGTCGCGCAGTTCGTGCACGGACTGGTCACCAACCCCGGCTGGGACTGGCCGACCTTCGCCGAATATTTCACGGCCGACGCGGTGCTGAAGGCCCTGCGGGTGACCGTGGAACTGACCCTCTACGGCACCCTGCTGGGTTTCTTTCTCGGTATCTGGCTCGCCATCGGCCGGCTCTCGCACAACCCGGTCCTGCAGGTGATCTCGTGGACCTACGTCTGGGCGTTCCGGTCGATCCCGTTGATCGTGCAACTGCTGTTCTGGTTCAACCTCGCCTACCTCTACCGCACCCTGACCCTCGGCATACCGTTCGGGCCCGGCTTCGTCTCCTTCGACGTGAACGGCGTGATCAGCGGATTCGGTGCCGCGGTGATCGGCCTGGCACTGCATCAGGCCGCCTATGCCGCGGAGATCATCCGGGCCGGCATCATCTCGGTCGATCCGGGTCAGGTGGAGGCGGCGAAATCGCTGGGGCTGCCGTGGCGGCGGCAGTTCTTCACCATCGTCGCGCCGCAGGCCATGCGCGGGATTCTGCCGAACGCGGTGAACGAGGTGATCAGCCTGTTCAAGGGCACCTCGATCGTTTCGGTGATGGCCATCGCCGAACTCTTCTACCAGGTGCAGGTGATATTCGGGCGCAACGGCCGGGTGGTGCCGCTGCTCATGGTCGCGACGGTCTGGTACATCGTGCTGACCACCGTCCTCACCGTCGTGCAGTACTACGTCGAACGGCATTTCGCGAAAGGCAGCGAACGCGAACTCCCGCCGACGCCATTGCAGCGGGTGCGCCGCACCCTCGCCGAGATCACCGGGGAGCGGCGATGAGCACCGCGGAACAATCCCGGGGAGTGGCCGGTGCCGCCGAATTCGCCGTCGAACTGCGCGGTATCCGGAAGTCCTTCGGCGGTGTGGAAGTGCTGCGCGGTATCGACCTGGCGGTGCGCACCGGTGAGGTGACCGTGATCGTCGGACCCTCGGGTTCCGGAAAATCGACCCTGCTGCGGACCATCAACCATCTGGAGAAGGTGGACGCGGGCACGGTCCGGGTCGCGGGCGAACTGGTGGGCTACCGGCGGCGCGGGAACACACTGCACGAACTACCCGAACGGGAGATCCTGCGGCAGCGCTCCCGGATCGGGTTCGTCTTCCAGAACTTCAATCTCTTCCCCCATCTCACGGTGCGCGAGAACATCGCGCTCGCCCCGGTCGCGGCCCAGGGGCGCGACCGCGCGGCGGCCGAATCCGCCGCGATCGGCCTGCTGGACCGCGTGGGTCTCGCGGACAAGGCCGACGCCTATCCACGGCAGCTCTCGGGCGGCCAGCAGCAGCGGGTCGCCATCGCGCGGGCCCTGGCGCTGCGCCCGCGGGTGATCCTGTTCGACGAACCCACCTCGGCGCTCGACCCCGAACTCGTGGGCGAGGTACTGGACGCCATCCGCGGGCTCGCCGAGGACGGCGCCACCCTGGTGATCGTCTCGCACGAGATCGGATTCGCCCGCGAGGTCGCCGACACCGTCGTCTTCCTCGATGCCGGCCGCATCGTCGAGCAGGGCCCGCCGCGGCGGGTGCTCGACGCCCCCGAACATCCCCGTACCCAGGCCTTTCTGGCGCATGTGCTGTGACCGGCGCGCCTCCGATACCGGAATAGAGGACAACTGATGCGTTTCTCCCGAACCGGGCGGCCACGGGCCGTACTGGCCGCAGTACTCGCCGCGGTGGCATTGACCGCCGGTGCCTGCGGTGGCGGCGGCGAGGCCGGCAACGAGGTACGCACCCCCGACGGCCAGGTGTTCGATCTGTCCCCGGAACAGCCCACCCGGGTGCGCACCGAGAAGGTCGACGCCATCGCCGCACAGGTACCGCCGGCCATCAGGGACCGGGGCACCCTGGTGGTCACGGGGTCGGCCACCACCGGCCCGCCGCTGCGGTTCCACGCCACCGACGATCGCACCCTGGTCGGGTCCGAAGTCGATTTCGCCTATCTGATCGCCGATATCCTCGGGCTGCGGCTCGAGGTGCTCGCCGCCGACTGGTCGCAGAACTTCGTGAAGATCGACTCCGGCGAGGTGGACGCGTTCATCTCCAATGTCACGGTCACCGAGGAGCGGAAACAGAAATACGATTTCGCGACCTACCGGCTCGACAATATCGCCCTCGAGGTTCCGAAGGACACCGACTGGACCTACACCGACCGGAAATCGCTGGCCGGTAAGCGGATAGGTGTCGGCAGCGGCACCAATCAGGAACAGCTGCTGGTCGAATGGAACGAGAAGAATATCGACGAGGGCCTGCCCGCCATCGATATCGCCTACTACCAGCAGGCCACCGACTACTACCTGGCCTTGTCCTCGCACCGGATCGACGGGTACCTCGGGCCGAACCCGGTGGCCGTCTATCATTCCGCGACCTCCGGAGATACCAAGATCGCGGCGGCCTTCTCCGGGGCGGGGGAGGCGCTGCAGGCCGAGATCGCGGTGGCGACCAAGAAGGACAACGGCCTGATCGCCGCCGTGCACGCGGCCCTGCGGCACGCCATCGACACCGGAACGTATCAGCAGGTCATCGACCGGTGGGGGCTCGGCAGCGAGGTGGTGGCAGAGTCGAGGATCAACCCACCCGGGTTGCCGAAACCGGAGGGATGAACCCATGCGCCGTATCGTCCACGTCCGCCAGGACGATCCGCTGGCCGCGCCGTTGCTGGCCGAGCTGGCGATCGAGTACAGCAGCCGCTACGGCAAAACGGTCGACGAGGTGCACACCGATCTGACCGGCCACCCCGGCGGTGAGTTCGCCCCGCCCGACGGTGCCCTGCTGGTCGTCGTCGAGGACGACCGGCCGGTGGCCGGTGGGGCGTTCCGCCGCTACGACGCCGATACCGCGGAACTGAAGCGGATCTGGACCGCCCGGACCCACCGCCGTCGCGGCCTCGGCCGGCTGGTGCTGGACGAACTGGAAGCCGAGATCATCCGCCGCGGCTACCGACGCGTCTTCCTCACCACCGGCCCCCGCCAGCCCGAGGCCGTCGCGCTGTACAACGCCGCCGGATATACGGCGCTGCCCCGCGATATCGTCGTCGATATCGGCCCGCTGCACCCGTTCGAGAAGTACCTGGACGTGGTGGAAGACATCCGGTCGGCGGGCGAGACCGAAGTTCACGCCTGAGGGCCCGGGCCGGTGCCCGGACCCCGGTGCGCGCGGCTCAGGGTGTGCCCCCGCGTCTGCGCGTGTGGTCAGC
>NZ_JBSFRU010000099.1:0-18873 GCF_053589395.1 Nocardia sp. NPDC003345 | reverse complement strand
CGCGCGGCGAAGCCGCGCCAATATCACGTAGCCAATGCCGCCTGCACGTAGTTGATCGCGGCCGCGGCATCCAACCCCAGCCGGCGGATGGTGGCGACGTATTCGGAGGCCGCCCGGCCGGCCGCGTCGGCGGTGGGATCGCCGGAGGAGGCGATGAACGACCCGAGCCGGCCGCGGGTCTCGAGTACCCCGTCCTGTTCCAGTTCCCGGTAGGCGCGGGCGACCGTGTTGGGGGCCAGGCCGAGCTGGGTGGCCAGGGCCCGGACGGTCGGGATCTTGGTACCGGCGGCGAGTTCCCCGGCCCGGACCCGGGCGATGACGGCGAGCCGTAGTTGTTCGTAGGGTGGGACGCCCGAATCGTGCGACACCGTGATCTCGAACATGGCTCGTTCTTACCGCATCCGGCGGGTTTTCATAGCGGATCCCGGGCAAGCGGGCAGGACAGGCAGCGTGGCCCGCCGCGCCCGGATCCGAGTTCGGAGCCGGGGATGGGCAGTACCTCGATGCCGGAGTCCGTCAGCCGGGCGTTGGTCATCTCGTTGCGTTCGTAGGCCACCACGACACCGGGGGCCAGGGCGAGGGTGTTGTTGCCGTCGTCCCACTGTTCGCGTTCCGCGGTGACCCCGTCGAGCCCGGTATCGATCACTCGCAGTTTCCCGATTCCCATGGCGGCCGCCGCGGCCGGTAGGAAGGGGTCGGGTCCGGTCACCACGCAGCCGCCGGCATCGTCGTCGGGGCGCAGGGTGTAGGCGGTGAGGCTTTCGCGCACACCCGGGTACATGACGACCGCGTCGGTGTCGACCATGGTGCACACGGTGTCCAGATGCATGGTGGCCCGGTTCTGCGCGATCGGCACCACCAGCACCGTATGTGCCAGCCGATCGTCGAAGAGGCTGCGCGCCAGTGCCTCCGCACCGGCCGGTGAGGTGCGCTCGCCGACTCCCACCGCCACCACTCCGGGTGCCAGCAGCAGCACGTCGCCGCCCTCGATCGGGGCGGTATGCGATTCGTAGGCCCGCCGCACCCCGAGGAAACGTGGATGGAAGGCGTAGACGAGGTCGGTGAGTGAGGTCTCCCGGGCCCGGGCCGGCAGCGCCAGCGCGGTGATGGCCACTTTCGGCCCGATCCAGAACGAGGAGTCCCGGGTGAACAGGAGATTGGGCAGCGGGTCGATCACGAAGTCACCGCCGTGGTGCATCCGCCGGACCAGTGAGGTGTTGTCGGCGGCGAACGGCAGTTCGTCGAAGGTCATACCCGCCATGAGGATCCGGGCCAGCTCGGGGGCGGGTACTCCGCGCAGATGGGCGGCGAGATCCCCGGCGAGGGTGTGCCCGAGCCGGCGGGTGTGCACGGCCGCCGAAATGCCCTGGATCCGCGCGGCGCCGCTGACCGCGAGGGTTTCGGTGAGTGCGTCGGCGAGCAGCACCACTTCCACGCCGTGTTCCCGCAGCACTCCGGCGAAGAGGTCGTGTTCTTGCTGGGCCCGTTCCACCCAGGGGATTCCGTCGAACAGCAGCTGGTCGTTGTTGCGGGGGGTCAGCCGGCGGAGTTCGTCGCCGGGGCGGTGCAGCAGTACCGCACGCAGCCGGCCGACTTCGCTCGTGACCCCGTAGGGGGTGGCCGGGTTTCTCTCGTTCCGGGTGCGGGCGGCCGGTTCGGGAGCGGTTTCGGATCCCATGACCCGAGATTAGTGCGCGTCCGGGCGGCGGGCACGGCGGCGGCGCGAAAGTTCGCGGAGCAGTTGCCCCGTTTCCGCCCGCGCTCCCGTCAACCTGAAGTATTGTTCAGGATGAAGGAGGAGTATCGATGCCGACACCGGATTGGACCACCAAGGAACTGACGCCCGGCCAGCTTTCCGAGCGTAGCGGAGTCGCAGTGTCCGCGTTGCATTTCTACGAACGCGAAGGCCTCATCTCCAGCCGTCGGACCAGCGGAAATCAGCGTCGCTACACGCGTGAGACGCTGCGCCGGGTGGCATTCATCCGGATCTCCCAGCGCGTCGGGATCCCACTCAGCGATATCCGGGCCGCCCTGGACCGTTTGCCGGAAGGTCGCACACCCACCCGCCGCGATTGGGAGACGCTGTCCACGGCCTGGCGGGTCGACCTCGACGAACGGATAACCCAGCTGGTCCGGCTGCGCGACAATCTCACCGGCTGTATCGGCTGCGGATGCCTGTCACTCGGTAGCTGCAAACTCGTCAACGAGCACGACCGGCTGGGTGCCGAGGGTCCCGGCGCCCGCGTCCTCGACGTTCACCTCAACTGCCCGGACCCGGGCCTGCCGGACGCCTGCGATCCGCTCAGTGCGACTCCGGCGACTCCGGATCCGCGGTTGTGCGCACCGGATCCCGATTCACCGACTGCTTCAGCGTGCTGAACTGCTGATTGGCCTGCCGCATGACCAGTTCGTACGGGAAGGCGAATTTCCGCTTCCACCAGTAGCCGAACCGAATATCGAAGGAGCTGTACACCAGGAACCTGTTGCGCTCGATGCCCTTCAGGATCGCGGCGGCGACCTTCTCCGGCGCCACCGCGTGCCGGGTGAACAACGAGGTCACCTTCTGCACCCGGGGATGATCCTTGTCCACCCCGACCAGGTCGAAGGTCCGCACCAGCGGGGTCGCCACCGCACCTGGGGTCACCACATGGACCGAGATCCCGTGCTCGGCGAGTTCGAACCGCAGGACCTCGGACAGTCCCCGCAGACCGTATTTGCTGGCGCTGTAGGCGGCATGCCACGGCAGCGCCATCAGTCCGGCGGCGGAGGAGACGTTCACCAGGGCGCCGGGCCGGTCCGCGCGCACCATCGGCGGGACGAATCGCTCGATGACGTTGATCGGGCCCATCAGGTTGATATCGACCATCCGGCGCCAGTGCCGGATCTCCAGGCTGTCGACGGTGCCCCAGATCGAGGTCCCCGCCACGTTCATCACGATATCGAGACTGCCGAAACCCTCGTGCACGGCGGCGGCGAACTCGGCAACGGCGTCGTAGTCGGAGATATCGAGTGCCTTGGCCAGCAGTACCGTCCCGCCGTCGCGTTCGACCTCGGCGACGGTCGAGGCCAGCCCCTCGGCATCGATATCGGTGAGTACCAGTCGCGCCCCGCGGGCCGCGCAGGCCAGCGCGGTGGCCTTGCCGATCCCACTGGCAGCGCCTGTGATCAGCGTTTTCGCGTCTTTCACCGATTTCCTGCGGTCGACCCGCCCCATGCTGACACTCCCGATCGTCGGACTGCGCTGTCGGCTGAAGCGTACCGATCCGGGCGCGGCGCAGCACCAGGGAAACTCCCCACTCCCGCCGCGCGGGCCCGGCTGCCGGGCGCGATCGTCACAGATCCCAGGGGTCCATACCGAATTCGGGCACCGTGTGATCCAGGTTCGCCAGCCGCTTGACCGATGCCGCGACAGCCTCCCGGTTCACCGCCGTCGGGCTTGCCTCGTACACCCGCGTCAGAGCGAAATGCTCGGTGGCCAGCTGGTGCGCGATCGCGGTCCGGGTGTCGCGGCCGACCGAGTTCCATTCCTGGGGGGTGATGTGGGCACGCAGGGCCCGGTCGGAATCCCAGTGCTGCCGCACCCTGGCGATGAACTCCTGGTTCAGCGCGGCTCCGGGCGCCGGCGCCAGAGTGTGCCGGGCCAGGCTGTCGGCGTCGGTCACCGCCTGCGCCGCGAACGCGGTCTCGGCATCGGTTCCGGCATGGTTCGTCACCGCGTTCCCGGACGCGACCGCCTTCTGCAGCGGCCCGAACCCGTACGGATTACGCGACCGGGTCTCGTCACGCACCGAGCGCGCGCGCAGCGCCTGGTTCACCCGGTCGTGCGCCGCGCCGGCGTCCAGGAGGACCGCCGACATGTGCCGGTACGGCACCCGGTTGTTGTCGAGGTATTTGATCGCGCGCGAGAGCCCGAGTTCGGTTCCGATCCCACCCCATTCGTCGGCTTCCCGCCGCGCCAGCAGCCGCCAGTTCTGCCGGGACAGCGCGGACCACTGATGCCCCTCCAACCGGCTGTCCGCGGTGGCGATATTGACCCGGTCGCTGTGCATCTTGCCGAAGGCCAGCGGGCTCAGCGGGTTGACCGTGCGACCCACCAGCCAGGCCGTCAGCGGGGACGCGTTCACCGTATTGAGGGCCGCCAGCCCGGCGATCGTCCCGACGCCTCCCGATCCGCCGCTCTTACCGCCGCCTCCGCCCATGCCGAGCGCGGTACCGCCGGACCCACCACGGGCGCCCTGCAGCGTCGACGCGACCCGGTTGGTCACGAAACCGGAACCCCGGGTCAGCGCCTTGGACAGTCGTCCCAACTGGAGGACGGCGACGACCTGCACGATGGCCGCGATCACCAGGACCGCGACGACCTGGCCACGCGCCTGCTGGAAGAGATTGCCCAAGAACAGCAGGTAGACGCCGATGAAAACCGTATAGGCACACATCCGCGCCGCCGCGATTCCCGCGTTCACGAGATTGCGCACCAGGAAGGTCTGTGTGGGCCCGAAGACGAAACCACCGGCGGCGAACCCGAATATGGCCAGGAAACACTGGTAGATCGCGTCCAGCGCGGCCCGCATCAACCGCACCGACAGCACCACCGCGAACAGCAGCAGGACCGCGGCCGAGACCAGCAGCAGCAGGCCCGTGCCGATCTGCCCGACCCGCGGATGCGCGGCGGAGGCCGCCGCGGCGACATCGCCACAGTCGTCCAGTGCGCGACGGGTGCGATCGGTATCGCCGGCCGTCACCCCTGCCGACCACGCGTCCGCGCAGGCGGGATGGTTGTCGACGATATGCCCGAAATTCCAGACCTGCACCGGCCGGCGCGCGAAATTGTCGGCCATATCGCCCTGCATGGCCGCCAGTACAGGACCGGACTCGCGGGTGCCGGATCCGCCGAGTCCCGCGGCGACCGCCATTCCGACATCCCGTCCCTGGGAGAGCAGACCGTCGGAGTCCAGCACCGCCGACAGCGGCGCGGACAGGAACAGCGGCCCCAGGACAGAGACCGTCAGCAGGGTCAGCGTCTGGATCACGGCGCGGGCGGGGAATCCGCGCACGATGAACCAGGCCACGAAAAAGGCGCCGATACTCGCCGCGGTCACCAGCACCATCGGCGTGGCGAGCTGGGCGGACAGGGCGTCGGCGGTACCGCGTAGCGCCTCGGCGAACAGATCGAGCCAGGTGAATCCGAGCGCGAAGCCGATGAACCAGATCGCGGTGGTCACGATGATCATGTAGCCGACGAATTCCAGGCCCAGAACGGTCCATACGACCGTCGCGCCGGGGTCCAGCAGCCCGCCGTGGTCGGCGACGAATGCGTAATCCGCCAGCGAGACCCCGGCGGAGTCCCGGATATTCATCCAGGCAACGCCGTCCATGCGGCTCGTCGCGGTGGCGCCCGAACCGTCCTGTGCGAGGGCCACGGCCCCGAGCGCGCCGGGAAACACCCCCGCGAGCACGAAAACGGCGAGGCAGCGCCTCAGGACTCTGCCGATCATGCTGGCATTGGTAATGACGCCGGATGAAGTCCCGCTGAACGATCAATGGCGTATCACGCCTACACCGATGAACTACGGAACAATATCAGGTGCACCGGCCAGCGCTGGGAATAGCGGTAAAATGCGCGAATTACCTTGCGAAATAGCACTACTCGACAGTCACGCCGAATTCGATCGGCGAATACCGGCGGGTGGCGCGTACATTGCCGGGGAAGCCATGATGGCGGGCTGGGCACTCGCCCGTCCGCCTCGACCGGTCGCCACGCGCGCGGTCCGCGCGCGCACCGGCCCGCTCGCGGCCGGTTGATAACATGGCGACCCGGCCGACCAATCGGTCGGCTTGCCCACCAGGAGACATCTCGAAAGAGTCTTTCGATGCAGTTTGAAATCGTCGAGCGGGACGAGACGTGGGTCGCCGGGCTTCCGGTCCGCAGCCCCAAGCGAGCGCTCGGTGAGCTGCGCGACCGCGACCTCGAGGGCGCGTGGGCCTCGGTCCTGCACCACGAGCTCGGCGGTCCGCTGGCGACGGCCTATACGGACTACTCGCCCGACCTGGGCACCTACAACACTCAGATCGTCGGCTATCAGTGCGGCTCGTTCGACGAGGTCACGCGCGGACATCTGGTCGCGCGACTTCCGCGTGGCAGCTATGCGAAGTTCAGCTCGGTCGGTAACTTTCCGCAGATCATGATCAGTTTATGGGCGCAGATCGCGTACGCCGAGGAGAACAACCAGATCAAGCGGACCTTCTCCGGCGATTTCGAGTTCTACCCACATGCCTACAAGATCGACCTGTATCTGGCGGTAGAACCTCGATGAGCTACACGATCGTGGTACGCGGCGAGTCCGTGTACGCGGGCCTGGTGTTCCCCAAGGTCCGGCCCAGTTTCAAAGTGAGCAACAGCGAGCTCATCGAGTTCCTCAAGGACCGGCTCCGTGAACGCGCCGTGGAGAGTACCGAACCGGCCGATTCCGGGCGCCCGATGTACACGGTGTACGTCCGCACCCCCACCGGGACCTATAACGCGCTCGTCTGTTTCGAGTACGCCGAACCCGGCGCGGCCCAGATCGGCGACGTCCTCGTCCGGGTGCCGCGAGGCGTCTACGCGCGCTTCGTACCCAACGGCGACTATCACGACCCGGTCGAAGACGTATGGGCCCAGGTCGACGATGCCACGGCCTCCGCCGAGATCACGCGCGCCTATCGCGAGGAGATCGAAATCTGGCACGGTTCGGAATCGGTGGAGTTGTTCATCTCGATCACCGCCTGACATAACCGGCGGGCGCTCGTTGCCGACCGGTAACCAATGCAGAACCAACCGGTCTGATGGTAACTCCACATTCTGGAATCGACCGGCTTGACCTGCAATAACAAATCGGGCGCGAATCAGTTTCCGGAAGAGTAACCAGAGTTCTGGTCAATTGTGTTTCGATGACGGATACTGCACAGGGCACGCCGACGAGCCGGGGCGTCGGACGTGGCCTGGAGAACGAATAATCCGTGCGCCATCCACCGGGTGCACGGCGAAAGAGTAGGAACTGCATGGCTGTCGAAACAATCGCAGTCGGCCTGGAAGACCCGTGCCGCGGCCGCACTGCGGGATTTCGCGACAACGCATCCGGATACGAAATCTGCGTTACCACCCCGCACCGATCCCCCGAACTCTGGCGTAAATACCTGACCGGCGCCCGGGAGGCCTACCGCCACTTCGGCAACGAATCAGCGCTGGAATACGACAGCATCCGCGACGGCGCCTCCACCACACTGTTCTTCGCCGCCACCGACACGGCGGGCGAGGTGGTCGGCGGACTGCGGGTCCAGGGCCCGTACACCTGGGTCTCGGACGCGGCCTCGCTCGCCCCGTGGGCGGGCCGGCCCGGCGCCTCCGAACTGAGTCTGATGATGGCCCGGCGGATCCCGCGCGGAGTGGTCGAATCGCGAGCGGTATGGGTCGCCCGGGACGCGCCCCGGCGCCGCGAACTGGCCGCCGCGATATCGCGCTGCATGGCGCACGCGCCGCTGCTGCTGGACGCCCGCTACGGGTTCGCCACCGTCGCCTCGTTCACCACCGAACGGCATCGCGCCAGCGGCGGGGTTCTCGCCCAGCTGATCCCGCCGGTGCCCTATCCCGACGATCGTTACCAGACCCTGCCGATCTGGTGGGATACCCGGACATATCGCATATTTGCTGATAAGTTGCAGTATCTGCTGATGCGTGGTGAACTTCGCGCTATGGGATTAGCTGAGCCGCGGGCGAGGCGGTCGAATCGACCCTTCGGCCGTGGCGGGGAGGAATGCTACGCATATGGTCGGTGAGGCAGATCTCGGGGTGGAATACCGTCCACTGATCCTGAATCCGGGGGACCCCGACGACGAACGGGCACTCGCGGGGCTGCGCGCCACCCCGCATATCGAGATCAATGATCTGCGGGGGCTGCTGGCCACCGAATTCGACCGGCTCAACGATCCACCCGATACGGGGGAAACGGCCGCCGACGACCGCTGGGTCTACTACCCCTGGCGGCGCAGCGTCTTGGTGCTGCCCGGTCCCCGCACCTTCCGCGCGGTCCGGCTGGACCGCAACCGCAACAAGCTCACCCGGGCCGAACAGGAACGCCTGGCCACCCTGACGGTCGGCGTACTCGGCCAGAGTGTCGGCCACGCCATCGCCTACACCCTCGCGCAGGAGGGGGCCTGCGGCGCACTGCGACTGGCCGATTTCGACGAGCTCGAACTCTCCAATCTCAACCGCGTACCGGCCACCCTGTTCGATATCGCGGTGAACAAGGCGATCGTCACGGCCCGCCGGATCGCCGAACTCGATCCGTATCTGCCGGTGGAGGTGCGCGGCGCCGGTGTCGACGCCGATAGCGCCGACGAGTTCCTCGACGGGCTGGGAGTCGTTGTGGAGGAATGCGACTCCCTCGATATCAAACTGCTCATCCGGGAAGCGGCCCGGCGTCGGCGGCTCCCACTGATCATGGAGACCAGCGATCGCGGGCTCCTCGATGTGGAGCGTTTCGACCTCGAGCCCGAACGCGTCCCGTTCCACGGCCTGCTCGGCGATACCGCGGCCGAACAACTGCGCGGCCTGTCCACCCGCGACAAGGCCCCCTACGTGGTGGGCCTGCTCGGCGCCCGCGATCTGTCGGCCCGGATGGCGGGCAGTCTGGTCGAGGTCGGTGAGACCTTGAACAGCTGGCCGCAGCTCGGCGGTGACGTGGCGCTGGGCGCGGCCAGTGTCGCCACCGCCGTCCGCCGGATCGGCCTGGGCCGGCCGTTGCGGTCGGGCCGCACCCGCCTCGATGTGGAGCAGGCGCTGGACGGTCTGGCCGATCCCGATATCGATATCGAGATCTGCGACGCCGATGGCGAGGCCGGTGAGCCCCCGGCCGCGACCGTCGACCGCATCCTGGCCTGCGCCCAGCGCGCGCCCTCCGGCGGCAACATCCAGCCCTGGTCGCTGCGGGCCGTCGACGACGAGATCCGGATCCGGCTCGACACCCGGTACACCACCGCCATGGATATCGGCTACCGCGGCAGTGCCGTGGCCCTGGGAGCCGCCCTGTACAACGCCCGCGTCGCGGCGGCCGCGCACAATGCGCTCGGCCCGTACGAACTCCACGAGGACCCCGGCTCCGATATCCCGCTGACCGCGATCCTGCGGCCCGGCACCGGCACCGATCCGGTTCTCGCCGCCGATTACACCCACACGATGGCCCGCGAGACCAACCGCCGGCTCGGCTACGGCGGCCAGATACCCGCCGCGGTGCTCGACGGGCTCGCCTCGGCCGCCGCGGCGGAGGGCGCGCGGATACGGATGGTCACCGATTCGGCGGGCCTGCGGGAGGCGGCCACGGTGCTGGCCGAATCCGATCGCATCCGCTATCTCACGCCGCGGCTGCACCAGGAGATGTTCGCGGAGATGCGGCACCCCGGTGACGACCTGGCCGACGGTATCGACACCCGCTCGCTCGAACTGGCCCCCGACGAGCGGGTCGCTCTGCAGATCGGCCGACGCGCCGATGTGATGGCCCAGTTGCACAGCTGGTCGGCCGGGGCCGCACTGGGCGACTACGCGCGGGACAGAGTGCGCTCCAGCTCCGCGATCGTCGCGGTCACGTTCGACGGCGGAGCCGGGACAGAGTCCGCCGTATTGACCGGTTATGCCCGCGCCGGTGCCGCTGTCCAGCGGGTCTGGATCCACGCACAGCGGTCCGGCCTGGCGGTGCAGCCCATGTCCCCGGTCTTCTTGTTTTCCCGAACCCGTACCGAACTGGATGCGCTTTCGGCGGCATACGCGGATAGACTGTCCACACTTCAGGGTCGTTTCCTGGAAATACTGGACGTGCCGGAACATGAAAGCGTGGCGCTGGTATTACGCCTGAGTTACGCGGCAGCTGCCAGCGTGCGGAGCCGACGCCGCCCGGTAACGGGCGGGGACATCCGCGGATAGTGTGATCGGAGATCAGGTGCCTCGGCGGACACTCGACTCGCTGGTGACCGAAGTCGCCGCGGAGCTGATGGGCGTCGATTCGGCGACGATGGTATCGGCGACCGAGCAGGTTCTGGCGATGCTCATCGACTATTTCGATGTCGATTTCAGCTACCTCCGCCACAACGATCCCAAGAACCGCGCCACCGTCCTGGTCGCCCCGAATGGCCGCCCCGCCAGGACGTGCCCGAACCCGATCCGCTCAAGGTCGTGTATTTCGACCAGGCCGATTCGGTGTTCAAATCGCTCGAACACGCCACCGAACCCTTTTTGATCCCGGCCAGCGCCGCCGACTACCAGCAGACGATCCATTCCGCGTCGGGGCTGGGCGATATCAGCTCCGCGGCCGTCCCCCTGGTCTCCCGGGGCCGCTCGACCGGCCTGCTCGGGTTCGTCAAGGTCGGCGACCGCGACTGGAGCACCCGCGAACTGAACGTCCTCAAGGCCATCGCCACCCTCTTCGCGCAGTTACAGGCCCGGGTGGAGGCCGAGGAGCAGTTGCGTTTCATCGCCCTGCACGACGATCTGACCGGTCTGGCCAACCGCCGCGCCCTGCTCGAACATATGGAGCAGCGCCTGAAACCGGGCAGCCCCGGCCCGGTCGCGGCCTTCTTCCTGGACCTCGACCGGCTCAAGGCTCTCAACGATTTCCTCGGCCACACCGCAGGCGACAAATTCATCCGGACCCTGTCCGAACGGCTGCGCGAGAACCTCGACCCCCACGATATGATCGCCCGCCTCGGCGGTGACGAGTTCGTGATCGTGCCCGCCAAACCCATCGACACCGTGGCCGCCGAACACGAGGCGACGCGGATCCAGGAGCTGATCAGCCGCCGCGTCACCGTGGGCGGGGAATCCGTCAGCCGCGGGGCCAGCGTCGGCGTCGCCGTCGGCATCCCGGGCGAGACCACGGTCTCCGACATCATGCGCCGAGCCGATCACGCCCTGCTGTCGGCCAAATCCGGCGGCGGCAACGGCGTCGCCCTGTTCACCGACGCCATGCGCGCCCAGTTCGAACTCCAGGACGATGTCGAGCTCAACCTGCGCGGCGCGGTCTCCGACGGCTCGCTGGTCCTGCACTATCAGCCCGAGGTCGATCTGCGCACGGGCCGGATCGTGGCCATGGAGGCGCTGGTGCGCTGGGAGCATCCCACCCGCGGCCTGCTGCCACCCGGCGCGTTCGTCACCGTCGCCGAGGCCACCAATCTCGCCGGTGAGCTGGGCCGGTGGGTTATCCGCACCGCCTGCGCGCAGTTCGCGCAGTGGCGGCGGCAGGGACTGGCCACGAATATGGTCATGCGGATCAACGTCTCCCCGGTGCAGCTGGTGAGCCTGGACTTCGTGGAACGTATCGAGGATGTGCTCCGGCAGTTCGGGATCGACGGCAGTTCGATCTGCCTGGAGATCACCGAACACGTGGTGGTCCAGGATCTGGCCCGCACCCAGGTCACCCTGCGCGGTCTCAAACGAATGGGCGTCCAGATCGCCATCGACGATTTCGGGACCGGCTACTCCTCGCTGTCGCATCTGAAGGCGCTGCCGGTGGACGCGGTCAAGATCGACCGCGGTTTCGTGCAGCGGCTGGGTGCCAGTACCGACGATCTGGCCATCGTGAAATCGATCATCGGACTGGCCGGATCGTTCGGTCTCGGTGTCGTCGGTGAGGGTGTGGAGACCCCGGTCGCGGCCCGCACCCTGGTCGGGCTGGGCTGCTATCGCGCCCAGGGTTTCCTCATCGCCCGGCCACTGCCCGCCGACGAGGTCGGCGAGCACCTGACCGTCGGGCGAATCCCGCTCAACCTCGATCTGCCCCGGGTGGGCCGGGGACCGGCCGCCCAGTAGCGGCCGGGCGAACAAGAAAACACCGTCCGTTCACCGGGGATTCAGCGGCCCGGTTCCACCGGGCACCCGGCCCCGGTCACGATCGGCGACGTGCGCATTGTGCAACTGGCGAATTTCTACGGTCCGCGCTCGGGCGGGTTGCGGACCGCGCTGCATCATCTCGGTGAGGGGTATGTGGCCGCCGGGCACGAGGTGGTACTGATCGTCCCCGGGCGGCGGCGCGCCGAGGAAACCCTGCCGACGGGGGTCCGGCGGATCACCCTGCCGGCCGTCCGGATCCCGTGGACCGGCGGGTACCGGGCCGCCGAACCACGCCGGGTGGCCGATGTGCTGACCGGTCTGCGCCCGGATGTGCTCGAGGTTTCGGACCGGCTGACTCTGCGCGGTTTCGGCCGGTGGGCCCGCCGCCGGGACATCACCGGGGTGATGATCTCCCACGAACGGCTGGACCGGCTGCTGGGCCAGATCATGCCGGACCGCTACGCGCGGCACTGCGCCGATATCGCCAACCGCCGCACCGCCGCCGACTACGACCGGGTGGTATGCACCACCGAGTTCGCCCGGGCCGAATTCCGGCGTATCGACGCCCCCAATGTCGAGATGGTGCCGCTCGGGGTCGATCTGGACCTGTTCAGCCCACGGCGCCACGATCTCGGACTGCGGGCCGACCTCGGACTGCCGGGGCAGCCGCTGCTCGTGCACTGCGGCCGGTTGTCGGTGGAGAAACGCGCCGACCGCAGTATCGATGCCATCGCCGAACTCCGCCGCGCCGGTGTCGACGCCCGATTGGTGGTGGCCGGTGACGGCCCCCGCCGCGACGCCCTGGAACGTCTGGCCCGGGGCCTGCCCGCACTCCCCGGCGGAATGCCGGCGGTGCATTTCACCGGGTTCATCAGCGACCGGACCGATGTGGCGACCCTGCTGGCGACCGCGGATATCTCCCTGGCGCCCGGCCCACACGAAACCTTCGGGCTGGCCGCGCTGGAGGCGCTGGCCGCGGGGACCCCGGTGGTGGCCAGCCGGTCCTCGGCCCTGGCCGATATCGTCGTCGGCGACTGCGGCGCCGTCGCCGACGACGATCCGGCGGCATTCGCGAACGCGGTCACCGATGTGCTCGCCCGACCGGCCGCGCAGCGGCGGGGCGCGGCCCGTGAACGGGCCGAACAGTTCACCTGGCCGGCGGCGGTGTCGGGCATGCTGGCGGTACTCGACCGCTGACCAGCGGCGGCGGGCCGTAACCCGGGGCCGCCGGTCACTCTTGCCATGGTTGGCAATACAGGTGAATTGCGCTCGACCGCGCATTGCGCCATCTTCGATCGGAGCGCGATCCTGCCCGGCACGTCGCAGCGATTGCCGCTGGTGGCGCCGCGGCTCTCCGAGTGAGAGTGCGGAGGAACGCTTTGCGCAACGTTCCGCTGATATGGGAGTGAGCTGTGATCGATTCCCGGGGTGCGGAGCTGGCGGAGTTGGCCGATCGGATCGTCACCGGCCTGCGTGGAATCGCGCCGACGGGAGGGCAGCGGCTCACGGCCTCGTTCGCGATGACCGTTGTCGCCGAATCGGCGTTGTTCGTGGCCGATGACGGCGACGGCCCGGTCCGGTGTCAGGTGCCGGAGGCGATATGGGAGTCGGTGCGACACCACCGGCAACTATCGGCCGCGCTGGAAAACGGGCCGTGGTGGCGGATGACGGTCGACATCGATGCCGATGCGGCCGAGGTCGTCACCGATCGGGACGGGGAGCCGTTTCCCGGCGAGCAGTTGTTCGCACCGCAGGCGTATCTGGCCGACCTCGAACACTATCCCCGCAGCCGGCTACCTGTGTGGCTGGCCGCCTATATCGGACGCGGCGAACGTCAATCGCGTTCACCGCGCGCGGCCGCGGACGCTGTGCGCGCGGATCGGGAAGCGGACGTGCGGCCGACGCCCGTGACCGGCGAATTACCGGATCTGGCGGTCTTGTGGGCACGGTGGGCGGTGCTGGCCGCGGCCTTCGTGGCGGCCGGATCGGAACGGGGGCCGCGAATCGGCCCATCGGTGGCCATCTTCGAAAGCGCCGCACACAGCGGTTCGACGCTGACGCTGCTTCCCGGCGACCGGGCGGTGCTGTCGGGCGGTGTGTGGGATGCGCCGATACTGGATGCCGCCTACAACGGGCACGGCCCGATGCCGCGACTGTTCGCCGGTGCACCGGACTGGGTGGTCGACCCGGTGCTCAACCCGCGAGTGATAACCGGCATGCTGTCGTTCTGCTACTGGTGGGACCAGGGGCAGTGGTACCGCGGCGAATCCGCCCCGATCGCCGAATGCGCGGCGGCGATACCCGCGGTCTGGACGGCCGATACGGTGGCGAAGGTGGTGGCCGGCGTGCTGGAGGCGTCATCGCCGGATTCTGCCGAGCAACTCGTGGCGGCCGCGCAGGCGGCGGCGGTCACACGCGCCGCGATCACGCAGGTCGCGCGTAAGAATTCCGGGCTCGATATCGACGGCGCCCGGTTCCAGTTCGTGCTCGCCGATCTCATTGCGGGAGATGTCGCCGGAATTCACGAAACGGAGGCGCTGAACCTGGTCCGTGACCATATCCGCGGGCGTGGCGAAGACACGACCGGATACCCGCTGTCGACCTTGCGGGCGGATCGGATCAGCGTCGGCTGGATGGTGCGATCACCGGTGCCGGAGGGTGAGATAGCGCTCGACCGGGCGGTCTTCTATGTCGCGGACGACGGTGTCGTGGAGCGTTCGAGCTCATCGGTGCCCTTGTCCACCTTCCTCACCGACTTCGAGCGGCGGTTCCGGCTGCGGGTAGGCGGGCCTCCGGTCCGAGGTGGGAGATGAGCGGCGAATTTCGCTTGGACCCGGCCGACCTACGCGAACGCGGCGCGCGGCTGGCCGAGATCGCGGATCGGATGAGCCGGACCCACACCGGGCTGCAGGACTGCCTGGAACTGTCGGAAGGCAGCTGGGGTGACGACCATATGGGTCGCATGTTCGCCGAACAGTTCACACCGCACGCCGATCAAGTCGTGAAAACCGTGCAGGCGATGGCCGACCATCTGCACCGCACCGCGTCCGGAACCATCGGCGCCGCGGCAGAGTTCGATGATCAGGATGCCGACAACGCCGCACGGGTGACCGCCGCGGCCCGAGACCGGGATTCGCGATCGGATGGCCTCGCCGAGCCGCGCTCCGACGATGCCGCCGGCCTGGTCTCCCCGGTCGATACCCGGTGGCCGGGCACGTCCGATCCCGCCACGGTGCCGCCCACCCGAGATTCCGCGGGATATCCCGTCGGCATGGAACAAAGCCCGCCGGGTGGTCTGCACCCGCCCGGTGGTACACCGGCGCCGAACCTATCCCCGGGGCGGGCCGCACCGGATGACGGCCGGCAGGCGCAGGCGCCGTGGAGTCGTTCCCGGCCCGAATCCGCTCCGGCGGCCAACGGGCCGGCCGATCCCACCGGCGGGCGATCTCCATCGTCGGCAACCCCACAGTCCTCCGCAGTATCTCCCCCGCCCGCCTCCGCGGTATCTCCCCCACCCGGCCGGCCGAACGCACCTCGAGGGCCGGGGGCGCCGACCGGCAATCCCGCCGCCGCGACACCGGGGCCGCGGCGCGACACCCCGTGGACCGAGCAGCCCGCGCGGACGCCCGGCCCGGCCCAGGCGCCGGGCTCACCGGGAAGACCCGGTACTCCCGGAGGCGCTGGTGCACCCGGTGGCTCCAATTCATCCGAGAACTCACCGGCGAGCCCTCGGCCCGGTTCCCCACCGCGACCGAACGCCGCGGCGGGAGACAAGCCCGGCGAATCCGACCGGCCCGCCCGCCGCGCGCGGCCCGCACCCGACCCTGAGATCGAACGGCTGGCACGCGAGTTGGCCGAGCGACACGATGTCCAGGTGACCGGGTTCGATGCACCCGGCCTCCGGCTTCCCGCGGTACAGGCCTTCCTGACCGCGGTGGACCGGGTGCTCACCGGCTATCCGATGATCACGCTGGAAATCGTGGCGGTGGCCGAGCTCGACAACGAACCCGAGACGGTGCGGTGGACTTGTGAGCCCCACGAGAGGCAGGCCGGCACCAGGTCGATAACGCTCGACCGGCGCGCCGCACGACAACCGGAAGTACCGGCCGAAACCGTGGACCCGGCCGAACCGGCGGCATCGCCTGTCTATCCGGCGACCCTGCGGGCCTTCGGCCGCGCCTTCGATGCCGCCGGTGGCGGTGTCGCGCGTAGGCAGGCGCAACGTGTCCTGATCGCGGAGTACCTGCGTACCCGGCCGCAACCGCACCCGACGCTCGCCGAGGCGGTGCGTGGATATCGGCTGTGGCGCGCCGAATTGGCAGGAAGCCCCAGCACGCCGGGCACTTTCGATCTGGACGAGGCGCTGGGGGTGGCGTTCGCGGAAGTGGTCCAGCACGGCGCGGCGGCGGGGATTCAGGCGCAACTGCTGCATGCGGTACTGGTCGCCGCGGCGGCCCCGCCGGAGTAGGCCCGGGCGATGGACGGTTCGCTGTTCAGCCCGGTCGTGGAGGTGCGGAACGCCTTCGAAAGCCTGCCGGGCTTCCTGCGCACACCGATCGAGATGGTGGCGTTCGGCGGCGAGCTTCCCCGCGCCGATATTTCCACGCTGCGCCGCATGGCCGCCGAATTGCGCACCCGCAGTGCCGAATTGGAGGGCTGCGCGACCGATATCGAAACTCTCTTGGCACAGGAGGATTCGGTAGGGCAGCTGGCGACGCAGCTACGCGAGACCTTGCGCTCATACCGGAAGAGCGCGGCCCGGCTCGGTGAGGACGTGAACGCTCTCGCCGATCAGGCGCAGGCGGCGGCCAATGACGCGGAGAAGTGGCTGTGCGTGATGTTCTCGTTCGGAATCCACCTGGCGTGGCGAATCTTCGGATTGATGAGCAGCGCCGCGGCGGCGGGTCCGGGCGGCGCGGTCGCGGCGGCGCCGGCGGTGGAGGGCATGCTGGTGGAGGGGCGCGTCAAGGTCGCCGTGATGCGCACCGGCCTGGAGCGGGCGATTCAGGCCGGTGGCGCGCGGACGGCCGCCCGGCTGAGCGGTATGAGCGCCGCGCAGTTCGCCACCATGCTGGGCAAGGCCGTCGCGCTGCCCGTGGGTGTCGACGCGGGAGTGCAGGCGATGCAGGTCGCCACCGGCGATCGGACCGCCGGCTTCATCGGGTCGGACGGCACAAATCCAACGGGTATCGATCTGACCTCGATCGGGGTCGCGGCCCTGGCGGGGGCGGGTGGAGCGACCGGCGGCATGGTCGCGGGCCGCGTCGCTCCGATGGTGTTTCCCCGGATCGAGAGCAGTCGCGTGGCCATGGGTCTGGTGCACGGCACGGCGGGCGCGATCGCGGGTCTGGGCGCGGCGTCGCTGGTCGCCGGGTGGCCGCAGCATTACACCCAAGTGCTGGGGCCCCTGCTCAACGGCGCCTTCGCCGGAGGCGTGTATGCCCGCGGCGCTGCCCGGCCCCCAGCGATCGACGGCGTCGGGACGTTCACACCGCCCGACGCGATCCCGGCCGGGCACGACGGGAGCGCGGCGGTCCGGCGCCCGATCGACGTGTCACCCGAATCGAAACGTGGGTGGGAGGCGGCCAAGCGCGCCTGGGCCGGGACTCCGGAAGCGACGCGGGCCGGAGGTGAGCGCGGCAGGGCAACCGCCGCGATCGCCCCCGAGTCGGTGGCCGCGGAGCAGCGAACACCCAGCGGACGGCCCGCATCCGTCTCGGCCGATCGGGCTGCCGCGGGGCCACCGGGATCGCAGACCGCTGCCCGGCCCCCGGCCTCCGAGACCGGCCCGGTACGCCCGGGAGCCAATTCCGAATCGGCCGCTCCGGTCCAGCGCTCGAATCCAGACAAGGCGGCTACTACCGAGAAGACGGCAGCACCGCGATCGGTCGCGGCCGTGGGAGAAACCGCGCCGCCGCCGAAAATTCCGGAGAACAGTACGCCACGGCCCGCCGGCGGCCTTCCCGAAAGGCCGGGCACCCCGGGCGAACAGGTCGCGCAGGCGAAGACCGAGCACAACCCGTCCGGAGAACGCACCGCCGTCGCCGACGGTGACGGCAACCAGGCTCCGGCACGGACCCAGCCGGCCGCCGACGGCGATTCGGGATCACCGCCGGGCGTTCGCGACGACAGCGGATCGCCGGTCGACGGCGAGCAGGCGCCCCCGCAACGCGAGACGACTACCGACGGCACCGGTCCGGACGGCACCGGCGAGACCGCCGGACCGCGCAGCGATCGTGATCGGGCAGTCGATCTGCTGACCGATTTCCATTCGAGTTCCGGTGAGCACATCCCGGAGAGTCAGCGCCTGCACAACCTTCCGGACGAGGTGGTGCGGGCGGGACTGTTCGACAGCGATCCGCACCAGTCGATGCTCGCCACCATGGAATTCATCCGGCGCGGCACGGTCAGCGACGCGGTGCCGGGAGGAATGGTGCTGCGGGTCGAGCAGGTGGAGGCGGTATTCGCGCTGGCCTCACGGCCGGTGGAAATGAAACCGGGCGAGGGCAAATCGCTGGTGTTCACCGCCGCGGCGATACAACGCGCGGTGCACAACGATTCGGTTCTGCTCGTGACCACGACCGACGGGCTGGCCAATCGAGAGGTGGTCAAGTACCAGAAGTTGCTGAGCGGGTCCGGGATCGACGTATTCCGGGCCGATCAGCACAGTGGCTTCGGGCCGATCACCGAGGGTCGCCCGGCGATCGTCGTCGCGACCGGCGAGACGGTCGGGCATTTGGCCAATGCCGGCCACCGGCCACCGCGACATGTGCTGATCGACGAGATCGACGGAATCATCGACCGCGGGGAACGGCAGTTCCTCCGATCCGAAGGTGCCGAGCAGGCCGCCCCGGAGGCAACGGCCCAGCAGGTGTTCGCCGCACACGACTTCCTGGCCGACGCGCTGGCGAACCGGTCGTTGTCGCATACGGATTTCGGCCTCACCCGAATCGCGGAGGAGGTCGGCGTCCATCCGGACGGCACACCCGAGGTCAAGTACTGGTACGACGGGCAACCCG
>NZ_JBSFRU010000098.1:0-18883 GCF_053589395.1 Nocardia sp. NPDC003345 | reverse complement strand
AAGGGCGTACCGAAGGATGTCGTCCGGCAGAAGGTCGCCGAGGCGGCGCATATGCTCGATCTCACCCGGTTCCTCGACCGCAAACCCAAGGCACTGTCGGGCGGTCAGCGCCAGCGGGTCGCGATGGGCCGGGCGATCGTGCGCGACCCCGCGGTGTTCCTGATGGACGAACCGCTGTCGAACCTCGACGCGAAACTGCGTGTGGAGACCCGCGCCAATATCGCCTCGCTGCAGCAGCGCCTGGCCACCACCACCGTGTACGTGACCCACGACCAGGTGGAGGCCATGACGATGGGCCACCGTGTCGCGGTGCTGAAGGACGGAATCCTGCAGCAGGTCGCCACGCCGCGGGAGCTCTACGACCGGCCGGCCAACGCCTTCGTGGCGGGTTTCATCGGCTCGCCCGGCATGAATCTCACCACCCTGAACGTCAGCGGCGGCGGGGTCGAGATCGGTGACTGCACGGTGCCCGTGGCACGGGCGGCGGTCGCCGATCTGCGCGAAATCGTCTGTGGTATCCGGCCGGAGACGCTGCGGCTGATCGGCGAAGCGGACGAGGGCTTCGCCGTCACCGTGGAACTGGTGGAGGAACTGGGCGCGGATGCGTATGTACACGGCACCGTGCTGAGTCCGTCCGGGGCGCACCGGGTGAATGTCCGGGTGGACGGCCGCACTCCGCCCCGGATCGGTGAGACCGTCCGCGTCGGATTGCGCAGCCATGAGGAAATCCACCTCTTCCATCCGTCGACGGGCGACCGGCTGGCCGCCTGAGAGCCCGCCACCGCGACACCGGCCGGACGCGTTCCGGCCGGTGTCGCGCGGTATCGACGGCCCGTCCCGGAACGGGCCCGCAGCATCCGGAACGCCGCACGCGCCGGCCTTCGGCCTCGGCACCACCGAAATGGGATCCGGCACCCCGCCGACACCCCGCGGCGCGACGGTCAGGAACTGTGGAAAAGCCCTGTCTCACCGTAGGTTTTGCGATACGGCCAGCCGCGGGGCCCGGACGGGATTCCCGGCGACCCGGTACACGGACCGGCATCCGAGAGCCATTCCTGTTCACCCCGGTCGACCACACGCCATGCCCCGCATTCACAGGTCTCGAAGACACGGGAGCCGTCCGGGTCGCGATGCACAGCGCGCCGGCCGTGGGTCCCGGCGGCTCGGGGCGCTCGGGCGCGGCGGCGAAGAAACATGTTTCCAGGGTAACCGCGACGGCCGCCGCGGCAGCGCCCTCCGCGCATGTCCGGGCGGGCTCCGGTTACCGCAGGTGAGATGGCCGGGCGGGCGGTTCCCAATCTCTGAATACGTATGTATTGTGAGCGGTATGCCACTCGATCCGATTGCCTATCAGCCCTACGCCGACCCCGACGATTTCATCCGGGAGGTCACCGACCATATCTGGATCGAGCGCGCGATCGGCCATATCAACGACAACTACGAGCCCGATTCCATCGTCCACGGCGTCTACGGCACCTCCACGACCGCGCAGGAGGTGATCGAGGGGACGCTGATGCGGATCTCCACCACCCCGAACCGCGTCGGCCAGGCCGAGGATATCGTCTGGGAGGCCCGCGGCGACGACGCCTTCCTCAGCTCGCACCTGGTACTGGGCACCGACCGGGAGAATATCGAGTACCGCAGCCGCAATATCGCCAACTGCCTGTACCGGCGCGGCCGCATGGTCGAGGAGTGGGTGGTGCGGGACGCCCTGTCGGTGGCGCGCCAGCTCGGCCAGGACCCCGACGAACTGGCCCGGCGCCAGGCCTTCCGCGGGTACAGCGGCTCCATGGCCGCCTCGGCCCCGGCCGATGTGATCGCCGAGGGCGGCAGCGGCCCGCGGCCCGACGATTTCCGTCCCGAAGTGGAGATGGTGCTCGAGTTCATCGATTCCGTCTGGAACCGGCGCGAACTCGAGCGGGTGGAGGAATTCTGGATCCGCGATCTGTGGCTGAACACGATCGACGACCGCACCATCGCCCGGCCCGAGGGCTACCGCCGCGCCCTGTTGCGGATGCTGCGGCCGTTCCCGGGCGGCCGTTTCGATATCCGCGACGTCGCGGCCAACGATTCACCGCGCTACGGCGGTCTGCGGATCGCGGTCACCTGGAAGTTCACCGGTAAATACGACGGCATCGCCGATTACGGCCCGCTCACCGGCTCGCCGGTCGAGATCCTCGGCATCTCGCAGTTCCTGGTGCAGTCCGGGAAGATCGTCAAGGAGACCCGGATCTACGACGATATCGCCACCCGCTCCCAGATCTACGCGCATCGCGGGGACGAGCCGTACGTGAGCCAGAACATCTACTGATCGCCGTCCGGGTCGTCGCCGCGCTCCGGCGTGGCGGCGACCCGGTTGCGCAGCAGCATCTGCTGCGCCATCCGGGCCAGTTCCCGCGTCGCCGGCGACAGCACCCCCGATTCCCGCTGGATCAGCGCGATGGTGTCGTAGAGCGGCGGGTCGAAACCCACCACCCGCACTTCGGGCGGGCAGGCCGAACTGGTCGCGACGGCGCGGGACACGATCGTGTCCCCGATCCCCCGGCGCACCAGGCCCAGTGCCGCCTCCACCTGCTCCACCTCGATCAGCGGCTCGATCTTCAGACCCGCCAGCTGGGCCCGTTCGGCCAGCTGGCGGCGGGTGGGCTCCTGCCAGCCGTAGTGCGCGTCGTAGAGGATCACCGTGGCATGGGCGAACCGTTCGACGGTCATCGCCTCGGCCACCCGGTCCGGTGCGGCGGAGGCGTAGAGGACCTCGTCCCGGACCAGCGGGGTGACCCGCAGTCCGTCCGCATCGATCGGCAGCACCACCAGCCCGGCCTCGAGCCGCCCCTCGGCGACCTCGGCGGCGACTTCCACCGAGTTCATCCCCACCAGCCGGATCCGCACCTCGGGGAACCGCCGGTGGAACTCCTCGGCCAGATCGGACAGCAGATAGTAGGAGGCGTTGCGCAGCACCCCGAAGGTGGCCACGCCCCCGGTGAGCGAGCGCACCGATTTCAACGCCCGTACCCCACCGTCGGCCGCGGCCAGCGATTGCTCGGCATGCGGCAGCAATGCCACTCCCGCGGCGGTCAGCACCAACTTTCGCCCGCCGCGGACGAACAGGGTGGTGCCGTACTCGTCCTCCAGGGTCCGGACGAGCTCGGAGACCGATGCCTGCGCGACCCCCATCGATTTGGCGGCGGCGGTGAACGTCCCGGTGCGGGCGGTGGCGAGGAAGGCGCGCAACTGCCGAAGAGTCACAGGGTTACCCTATGCCGTCCTCGGACGCTATCCGTCCGGCGTATGCTCCGGCGCGGCCCCGAGGACGGTCTCCCAGAAGTAGGCGATATGCCCGGCCATATCGATCGACCGGTCGTACATCCACTGTGTCTGGAGTCCGTCGATCATCGCGAACGTCAGCACCGCCAGCCGGTCGGCGTCGAGGCCGGCCGGGAGGCGGCCGCCGTCCCGGAGCCGGACGATCGCCTCGGCGAGGTCGGTGCGGGCCCGCGCGTAACGGAGCCGGAAGAAGTCGTGTGCGGGATGGCCGGGATCGGCGGCTTCGGAGGAGTACCGCGAGTAGAGCTGCACCAGCCCGGGGACCTCGGCGTTGTGGCGCACCAGGTCGACGATCGCGCCGGCCAGTTCTTCCGGGGCGTCCACACGCGCGCCGGGCGTGAACGTGCGCCGGTCGACCTCGTCGCGATAGCGCAGGATCTCGGTGAACAGTTGTTCCTTGGTGCCGAAATGGTGCAGCAGCCCGGATTGGCTGAGTCCTACCGCGTCGGCCAGTTCGCGCACGGTGGTGCGGCGGAACCCCACCCGCGCGACGATATCGAGCGCCGCGTCCAGGATCTCCGTCCGTTTCGCGAGCCCCTTCGAATACGAGCCACGTGCCGCCACGCGACGACTGTAGCGGCAGACCCTTGCCACCCAAAACCGAATGACATACGGTTTTGACAACGGCGTCTCGCACGACGATGTGCCCAGCGGACAGGGAGACGATATGGACAACCGAGTACCGGCGGCAGCGGGACAGGCCGCAAGCACCCGGGCCGAACGGATCGCCCTCGGCAGCGGTGCGGATTTCTGGACCACGAAAGCGGTCGGATCGGTGCCCGCCCTGACGATGACCGACGGCCCGCACGGCGTCCGGAAACAGACCGGTGCCACCGACCATCTCGGACTCTCCGGAAGTGAACCGGCGACCTGTTTCCCACCCGCGGTCGGGCTCGGGCAGTGCTGGGACACCGAACTGGTGCGGCGCGTGGGCGTGGCGCTCGGGCGCGAGGCCCGCGCGCTGGGCGTGGATGTCCTGCTGGGTCCCGGCATCAATATCAAACGCGATCCGCGCGGCGGCCGGTCCTTCGAGTACTACTCCGAGGATCCCATCCACACCGGCCGGCTCGGCGCCGCCTGGGTCGAGGGGCTGCAGAGCACCGGCGTGGGGGCATCGCTGAAACATTTCGCGGCCAACAACTGCGAACACGACCGGATGCGGTCCAGTTCCGATATCGACCCGCGGCCGCTGCGCGAGATCTACCTGCGCGCGTTCTCCCATATCGTGCGGACCGCGCGGCCGTGGACGGTGATGTGCTCCTACAACCGGATCAACGGCGTACCCGCCGCGGCGAACCACTGGCTGCTCACCGAGTTGCTGCGCGGCGAATGGGGTTTCGACGGGGTGGTGGTGAGCGACTGGGGCGCGGTCGCCGATCGCGTCGCCTCGGTGGCCGCGGGGCTGGATCTGCAGATGCCGGGCGACTCCGGTCGCGGGGATGCCCAGGTGGCCGCGGCGCTCGACGCGGGCACACTCGACGAAACCGCGGTCGACCGGGCCGCCACCACCATGACCGCACTCGCCGCCAAGGCCGTGGCGGGCCGGCGGCAGGCCGGACCGGCGCCGGATCTGCCCGCACACCATGCGCTCGCCCGCGAGGTGGCGGGTCGCTGTATCGTCCTGCTCCGCAACGACAACGAGCTGCTGCCGCTGGCCCCGGGCCGGCCGATCGCCGTTATCGGCGAATTCGCCGAGTCGCCGCGCTATCAGGGCGGCGGCAGTTCGCATGTGAATCCGACCTCGCTCGATATCCCGCTGGCCGAGATCCGTGCCGTCGCCGGCTCGGAGACGGTCACGTTCGCCCGCGGTTTCCGCACCGACGGCACCGGCGACGCGGCTACGCTGCGCCGGGCAGCCGCACACGCCGCGGCCGCCGCCGATACCGCCGTGGTGTTCCTGGGGCTGGGCCCGGCACAGGAATCGGAGGGTTTCGACCGCGACGATATCGAGCTCCCCGCCGCCCAGCTCGACCTGCTCGCCGAGATCGCGCGGGTGCAGCCACGCACGGTGGTGGTACTGGCACACGGCGGGGTGCTGCGGCTCGCGCCGGTCGCCGAACTCGCCCCGGCCGTCCTCGACGCGGCCCTGATCGGGCAGGCCGGTGGCGGCGCGATCGCCGATGTGTTGTTCGGGGTGGTGAACCCGTCGGGCCGGCTCGGTGAGACGGTCCCGGTCCGGCTCCGGGACACTCCCGCCTACCTGAACTTCCCGGGCGAGAATTCCCATGTCCGCTACGGCGAGGGTATCCATATCGGCTACCGCTGGTACGACGCCCGCGAGATGGATGTGTGCTTCCCGTTCGGGCACGGCCTGTCCTACACCGGGTTCGACTACTCCGAACCGGATCTGGGCGCCGATGATTCCGGAATCGAGATACGGGTGGAGGTCACCAATACCGGCGCGCGCAGTGGTCGCGAGATCGTGCAGGTCTACACGTCGATGCCCGGTTCGGCCGTGGCCCGGCCTCCGTTGGAGCTGAAGGGTTTCGCCACCACGGGCGAACTGGCACCGGGGGCCACCGAGCAGGTCACGATCGAGATCGCCCGCGAGGATCTGGCCTATTGGGAGACCCGCGCCGACCGCTGGGTTGTCGAAGGCGGCGACTACCGGGTCCATATCGGTGCCTCCAGCCGCGATATCCGCCGCACCGGCACGGTCGCGGTGACCGGCGACGAGTTCCGTATCCCGATCACCGCGCAGTCCACACTCGGCGAGGCCCTCGCCGACCCGAAAACCGCTGCGGCACTGGCCGAGTTGTTCTCCGGTATGGCCGACCGGATGGGCGACGGCGCGGCGCTGGGCGTCGATATGATGCGGATGATCGCCTCGATCCCACTCGACCGGCTGGCGGGTTTCGGTATGGCCGACGAGGATCTGCGCACGCTGCTGGCCGCCGCCGGCGCCGAGGACGCCGGTGACCCGTCGTAACCGTCACCGGATGCCACGGCGCCGGTCGCGATGTCACGGCGATGACAGCCGGCGGACGCGCGCCGCCTCGCGCACGAGGTGATCGCGTTCGGGCACGCTCGTCGCGGCCCGTGCGGCCTCGGCATACGACTCCGCCGCCGCGCCGAGATCGCCGGTGCGTTCCAGCAGGTACGCCCGGACGGCCGGATACCGGGGCAGGCCGGGATCCACCTCGGCCAACGCCGCGAGACCCGCCCGCGGTCCATCCGCCTCCCCCACCGCCACCGCCCGGTTCAGCCGCACCACCGGGCTGCCGGTCAGCCCCAGTAGCTCGTCGTACCACTCCACGATCTGCACCCAGTCGGTTTCCGCGGCGGTCGGGGCATCGGCGTGCAGGGCCGCGATGGCGGCCTGCGCCTGATATTCACCGAGCCGGTCGCGGGCCAGGGCGGTCTGCAGGATCGTCACGCCCTCGGCGATCAGCGCGGTGTCCCAGCGGGTGCGGTCCTGCGCGCCCAGTGGGATCAGCCGGCCCCCGGGGCCGGAACGGGAGGCGCGGCGGGCATGGTGCAGCAGCATCAGCGCGAGCAGCCCCGCGACCTCGGGATCGTCGGTGGCGGCGGCGAGGTGCCGCACGAGCCGGATCGCCTCGGCGGCCAGGTCCACTTCTCCGCTGTAGCCCTCGTTGAACACCAGGTAGAGCACCCGCAGCACGGTCGCGAGATCCCCCGGCCGGTCCAGCGGCAGACCCGAGATCCGCCGTTTGGCCCGGCTGATCCGCTGCGCCATGGTTGCCTCCGGAACCAGATAGGCCGTGGCGATCTGCCGCGTCGTCAGTCCGCCGACCGCCCGCAGGGTCAACGCGACGGCCGACGCCGGTGCCAGCGACGGATGCGCGCACAGGAAATACAGCCACAGGGTGTCGTCACCGGCGGGCACCGGCCCGGGCGGCGGTTCCACCTCGGCCGCGACCTCCCGCCCGCGCCGGGAGGTCTCGGCGCGGGCGGCGTCCAGGAAGCGGCGCCAGGCCACCGTCACCAGCCAGCCCTTCGGATCCCTCGGCGGGTCCTGCGGCCAGGTTTCCAGCGCCCGGATCAACGCTTCCTGGACGGCGTCCTCGGCCGACGCGAAATCCGCTCCGCGCCGGACGAGAACCGCCAGAACCGCGGGCACCAGTTCCCGCAGCAGTGCGTCGTTCACTCGGCCGCCGAGAGCGTCTCGGTCAGCAGCGGCCGGATCTCGAGCCATTCGTAGATCGGTTCGCCGCGATATCCGGGCGCGGCGGACAACTCGGCCGCCAGTTCGAGCGCCCGGTCCCAGGACTCCACGTCGATCACCATCCAGCCGGCCACGAGGTCTTTGGTCTCGGCGAACGGACCGTCGGTCACCGGCGGGCGCCCCGGGCCGTCGCCCCGGACGAACGTGCCCTCGGGGGACAGCGCCCGCTCGTCCACGAACTCCCCGTTCTCCCGCAGCTTGTCCGCGAAGTCCCGCATGTACTGCACGTGCGCGTCGAACTCCGCCGGTGTCCAGCGGTCCATCGGCACGAAATCGCCGACCGGCGCCGGGCCGCCGCGGTAATGTTTGAGCAGTAGGTACTTCATATCGGTTCTCCTTCGTCGTCGCGGCCCGCACAGCCGCTCTCACCCCTGGGACGGAACCCGCACCGCGTTCTCGACATCCACAGCATGCCGAATCGGAAGAATTTTCCGGTCCCCGGCGCGGATGCCCTCCCGGCTCCGGGTAACGGCGCGCTGTGGCATTTTTCTCGATGCCCCCACGCCGGGCTCCGGATAGGTTCGGAACCGGGCCCGGTATGGGCGACGAGGGAAGAGGTTCGCCATGGCGAAGGTGTTCACGGGTATCGACGAATCGCTACGCGATTTCATCGGCGCGCAGGCGATGTTCTTCGTCGCGACCGCTCCCTCCGACGGCGGTCGGGTGAACCTGTCGCCCAAGGGCTACCGCGATACCTTCGCCGTCCTAGACGACCACACCGTCGCCTACCTCGACCTGTTCGGCAGCGGCGTGGAAACCATCGCCCATCTGCGGGACAACGGCCGGATCACCATCATGTTCTGCTCGTTCACCCGCAACTCGCGCATCCTGCGCCTGTTCGGCACCGGCCGAGCCGTCCGGCCCGACGATCCGGAATTCGACCGCCTGCGACACCATTTCGGCGCCGGCCACCCCGGGGTCCGGATGGCGATCGTGGTCGAGGTCGACCGGATCGCGGATTCGTGCGGGTATTCGGTTCCCTACTACGACCTCGTCGGCGAACGCCCGGTCCTGGACGCCCATCACGCCCGCGTACCGGAGGAGAAATACGCGCGGCGCATCACCGGCGACAACGGGCGCAGCATCGACGGCCTGCCCGCGCTCGAACCCGGACATCCGCTGCCGGGCTCGTTCGACGGGCGCAGCCCATAGGTTTTCCCTTACCTTACGGCAGGAACTACACGGGTTGTCCATTGACGCCGCTCACCATAGCGTCGAGACCATGAAGTTCACCCCCGCCCGCCTCGCCGAACTCGACGGCTCCTTCCAGATCCTCAAACGCCCCGGCCTCGACCGTCCGGCCGCCCAGCGCGACCCCCGGGTCATCGAAACCGTCTCCGAGATGCTGTCGGCGATCGAGAAGGGCGGGTTCGACGCCGTCCTGTCCTACGCGCGCGCACTCGACGGTTTCGAGTCCGCACAGGTCGAACTCGGAGCCGCCGAGCTGGCGCGGTCGGGCGATTCGCTCTCGCCCGAACTGCGCACGGCCCTCGAACTCGGCCACGAGCGCACCAGCGCCTTCGCGCGGGAAACCCGCTCGCACCTGGTGGATTTCGAAACCCAGCTGGCCCCCGGCCTGGTCACCGGTGTGCGGTACGTGCCGATCACCCGCGTCGGGGCCTACGTCCCCGCGGGTCGTTTCCCGCTGCTGGCCGGGGCGTTCATGACCGTCGGTGTCGCGAAGGTCGCCGGGGTGCCGACCGTACTCGCCTGCACTCCGCCGCGCCGCGACGGCACCGCCGACCCCGCGGTCCTCTACTCCTGCCATCTCTCCGGTGCCGACCGCGTGTATGTACTCGGCGGTGTGCAGGCGCTGGCCGCGATGGCGTTCGGGCTGCTGGGCGAGCCCGAGGTGGATATGCTCGTCGGCGCCGGTAACGCCTATGTGGCCGAGGCCAAACGCCAGCTGTTCGGAAAGGTCGCGATCGATCTACTGGCCGGCCCGTCGGAGGTCGCGGTGATCGCCGACGACACCGCCGACCCCGCCGTCGTCGCCGCCGACCTCCTCGGCCAGGCCGAGCACGGCACCGAATCCCCCGCCGCACTGGTCACCACCTCGCGCCGGCTGGGTGAAGCCGTGATAGCCGCGGCCGACAAGCAGCTCGAGACGCTGAAGACCCGCGATATCGCCGGGCCCGCCTGGCGTGATTACGGGTCGGTGACCTGGGCGAAGGACCCGGCGACGGCGGTAGCCCTGATGGACGACCTGGCTCCCGAGCACCTCGAGATCCAGACCGCCGACGACGAGTACTACCACAATGCCCTGCACAACTACGGCTCGATCTTCCTGGGCCGCTGGAGCACCGTGGCCTATTCCGACAAGGGCATGGCAGGCACCAACCACGTGCTGCCCACCGCCGGTGGCGCCAAGCACAGCGCGGGCCTGTCGGTGTCGCGCTTCCTCAAACCGCTGACCTATCAGCGGGTGGAGAAGTCCGCCACTCCCGAGGCCGCCGGTGCGGTCGAGACCATCTCACAGTACGAAGGTATGGCCGCCCACGAAGCGACCGCCACCATCCGGCTGGAGGCCTACCGGGCCGACGCGGACTGAACGGTGACGCCGCGGCGGACCACCCGTCCGCCCGGCGAATCCGCGGGCGCCCCCTCTGTTCGGAGGGGGCGCCCCTTTTCTGGGGCCCATGTTGTCCGAGCGCATCTCGGACGCGGTGGCGGTCGCCCACCCGGCACCGGAATCCGGCTAGGCCGGCGCGGCCGAGCCGCTCCGGCGTGTCCGGGCGACCACCGTGGCGATGACGACCACCACCGCGGCGGCCACCGCCACCCCGGCGACCGTGGCCGACTCCGGAGCATCCCCGAACCTGGCGACCGCGACCCAGACCAGGCCCCAGACGACAGCGGCCGGAGCCGCGATCCGGCCACGGCCGATCACGCCCAATGCCGCGCCGATCAGGGCGGCACCCACCAGGACCACCACGGCCCACGGTTGGGCACCCAGCACCAGATCACCGGCATCGCCGGCTTTCAGCGCCGCGGCGACGTTCGCGACCGTGGCGACGACGATCCACCCCAGGTACAGGCCCAGCGTCCCGTCCACGAGTACCGCTTCCACCCCGCTGCCCGGATGAGATCGCAGGCAGCCCTGGAAGATTACGGCCAGGGTCACCAGCAACGCGAGGATCACCACCGCGCTCATACCGACCCGATCCCATTGCACCGACCCGATCCATACCGCGTTCAACAGGAACGACAGCGCGACGAGCCACCCCAGTTGCCGCATCCGCGGGTTGTCGCGCTGCGCAGGCAGGGCATGCCACACCGCCAGCGCCAGGAAGCCCACGTACAGGAGTGACCAGATACCGAAGGCACTGCCGCCCGGAGCGACGAGGGTCGCGTCGGCGGACAACGCGCCGCCCGCCGCGCGGGAGATCGGAGTACCGCCCATGGCCCCGGATCCGAGGAAGGCGGCGATCACCGCGACCACCGCACCGAGGACCACCGCGACCTGTCTGCAGATATCAGCTGTTCGCACCGTCACGTGAACCGAATGCCCAGCGGACGAGTACGCAATCAACCACCCGGAAAGTCGCGCTCGCCGTCCGGGCGCCGCATGTCGCCGAGAGTAGTACCGCCGGAACCACCGTGCATGGGGTCGGCGGACGCCGCTGCAAAAATTTAAGTCAGTCGCTTGACTTGTGCTGCCGATCGGGTGTTTGCTGTCGAGACGGTATGCGGAGGAGCGATGATGACCGCCGAGCACAGATCCACGCGGGCTATGCAGGTCAACGCGACCCGGGAGGCGATCCTGACCGCGGCCGAACGCCTGTTCGCCGAGCGCGGTGTGAACGCGGTATCGAATCGTCAAGTGAGTGAAGCGGCGGGGCAGGGCAACAACGCCGCGGTGGGCTACCACTTCGGTACCAAGCCCGAACTGGTGCTCGCGATCGTGCGAAAACACCAGGCGCATACCGAAATGCTGTGCCGGGAGCGGGTGGCCTCGGTGGGCCCCGCTCCGGAGGTGCGGGACTGGGTGGAGTGCCTGGTCCGCCCGGTGACCGAACATCTCGGTGCGCTGGGGCGTCCGAGTTGGTACGCGCGTTTCGTGGCCCAGTTGATGCCCGATCCGGCCTTCCGGCATCTGCTCACCGATGAATCGCTGTCGTCGCGGGCCTTGCGATCGGTGATCTCGGGATTGCACCGCGGCCTGGAGCATCTACCCGCCGAGGTGCGGCGGGAACGAAACCTGATGGCGAGTCTGCTCATCGTGCACAACTGCGCCGAGCACGAACGCGGATCGGCCGCCGAGCCGGACGACCCGCTCGCGAGCTGGGATATCACCGGCACCCGGCTGGTGGACGCGATCACCGGCCTCTACCTGGCGCCGCACACCCGATGACCGCGATCACCGTGTCGCGCGACGCCGCGGTCGTCACCGATTGGAGTTCTCATGGACACCCGACCCTCCGATACCACTGACGGAACCCGGTCCGTGCATCGATTGGCCACATCGCGCCTGCGGTTCGAATGGGGGGACGAGCGATACCGGCTCGATATCGTCGCGCACAGTGTCCGCGACGCCGTCGAGCACGCGGGGGGCTGGCTCTTCGACCGGGCGGTCGCGGGATGGGAGGTATCGGTGCTGGTCACCGAACCCGCCGACGACCGGCCGCTGCGTATTCTCGGCGCCCGGATGCTGAATCTGCGGACGGTTCTGGACTCCGGCGGATCGAACCGGCAACCCCATGCCCTCGCGGTCGCGACCGGCGTTCTGGAGCGCGACGCGCGGATGAGCAAGGGGTTGCACGCCGCCCTGAACGACGGCGGTCTACAGGTCGTGGGGTGGGGTGAGGGCTGGCCGAAGGCGCCGGGCTACCGGGTGGATCCGGTGGTGCACCGGCTCAGCGCCGCGGCGCGCGCGTTCAAGGCGCAGGCGCTGACCGCCACCGGGACCCGCACCACCGCGCCGGAACTCGACTCCGTCGAACTTTTCTGCAGTGGAGCCGCATGGTGGCCACCGGTGGCCACCGACCTCAGCCCCCTGAAGTCCGGCACACCCGGGCGGACCGACGCGGTTCCGGGCGGTGGCGGTGGTCCCATTCGGTGAGGCCTGCACCGGGTCGGGTCGGCCGCGCCCGACCAGGCTCCGGATGCCGCCGCGCCTCGCCGATACCGTCACACTGGAGCCGTGACTGCCGAGCTGCGTTCCCTCACCGTCGAAGTCGATACCGGCCGCTGGCGCGGGACTGTCCTCGCGGACGTGGATCTGCGCGTGCCGGCGGGGCAGATCACCGCGCTGCTCGGCGGCCCCGGCGCCGGCAAGACGATGATCGCCTACGCGCTGACCGGCCGGCTGCCGGAATCCGCCCACAGCACCGGAGAAGTGCTCGTCGACGGCAGCGTCGGCTATATCCCGCAGGACGGTATCGACGCGTTCGACCCGCACCGCACGGTCGGCGACCGGCTGCGGGAGCTGGCGCGGCGGTATCGGACCCGGACCGTCGAACAGGCCTGCGCGGCCGCCTGCTACCCGGCCGAGGCCCGGGAGCTGCTGCCGCGCCACAACTCCGCGGGCCAGATCCAGCGCGCCGCGCTCGCCGCCGCCCTGCTCATCGGGCCGGCCGTCCTGATCGCGGACGGCCCGACCGCGGCCCTGGACCGGGGCAATGCCTTCGCGGTGTGGAAAACATTGCGCGAGTATGCGGATTCGGGTGCCGCCGTGCTCGCCATCACCCACGATATCGAGTTGCTCACCGCCACCGGTTTCGCGAACCGCCTGGTGATCATGAGTGCGGGCCGGGTCGTCGCCGAGGGGACACTGCCGGAACTCTCGGCCGCCACCGACCCGCGGGTGGCCATGTACTTCCGCATGGCCTGAGGCGGCTCCAGCTGTGTCAGGGCCAGGTCCGTCGGGCCCGCAGGCCGGCGATACCGAGGGCGAAGTCGGCCAGGATCTCGAAGATCGCCGCGAACCAGGAGAATCCGGTCACCCGCGCCGAAGCCGGTGGGTTGATGAAACTGTCGCTCAGCGGCCCGAACCAGTCCGGGAACAGGTGGACCAGGATGAACGCGAACGCACTGACGAAACCGATTCCGATGGCCGCGGCCGGTGCCCATCGGTGGCGGGTGAACACCAGCGCGACGGTCACCACCGCCAGCACCATCTGGATTACTCCGAGTGTCATCACGAGCATCGACACCGTATCCATGCCCCGGCGGAAATGATCGGCGGCGTGCACGGCCAGCGCGATCGCGAAGATCACGGTCACCCGGCGCAATACCGTGTTCTCCGAACCGGAAACCCCGGGCCGGTCCGCTGTCGAGTCGATCACGAGCCCCTCCCATCATCTCGAGCTACGACCAATGGTAGTAGAGATATTCCGGTGCGCCGGGGTTTCGGCACCCCGGATCGGGGACGGTCCCGGAATCGGGGTGGCCACTATGGGATCAGCGCGACGATATCGGCGGCGGCGGCGACCCGGCCCAGTACCGGGAACACCCGGGTGATCGACCGCTCGTGACCGGCCGGATCGGGATCCGATACCGCGTCGGCGGCCACGATCACATCGAAGCCCAGATCGTAGGCGCTGCGGGCGGTCGACTCGACGCCGAAGGTCGTCGCGAGCCCCGCCACCACGACCGTGGTCACCCCGCCGGCGCGCAACCGCTGCTCGAGGTCGGTGCCCGCGAATCCGCTCCACGCCCGCCGGCGCAGCAGCGGTTCGTTCCCGGTGGGTGCGACTTCCGGGGGTATCTCGGTCCGGTCCTCGTCCCAGCTCCGGCCGGAGTCCGCGTAGGCGGTACGGCCGTCCGGCGTACCGGTGGCGACCAGGTGCACGACGGTATGGCCGGCCTGACGGAATCCGGTGAGCAGGAGCGCTACCCGGTCCAGCAGGAGATCAGCGGGAACGGCGCGCGCATTGGGCAGTGTTCCCGATTGCATATCGACAACGACGAGAGCGCTGGCTGCGGGGAGTTCGGTGAGCGGCATACTGTCGATCCTGCCCGATCCTCCCCTTTCAGGTTATACCCGATCCGCGGACCTCATGAGATTCCGGATTGTGGTCCATAATCGCCCGTCTACTCGGAAACCAACAGGTCAGGAGAGTGTTATGGGTTACGCGCCGGGATTGCGGGAGATCGGCCGGACGCGCCTCCGGGAGGTCGGTGGCAAAGGCGCGAACCTCGGTGAACTGTCCCGGATCGAGGGCGTCCGGGTACCGGACGGTTTCTGCGTGACGACCGCCGCGTATCAGCGGGCCGTAGCGGCCACGGCGGGGATCGGCGAACTGCTCGACCGGCTGACGGACCTGGAACCCGGCGATCGGGAACAGATCCGCGTGCTGAGTGCGCGGATCCGGGAGGTGATCGAAGCGTCGGGTGTTCCCGACGAGGTCGCGGCGGATGTCACCGCCGCTCTCACCGGCCTCGGCGCGGACGGCGCGTACGCGGTGCGGTCCAGCGCCACGGCCGAGGACCTGCCGGCCGCGTCGTTCGCGGGTCAGCAGGACACCTATCTCAACGTGGTGGGTACTGCGGAAGTGCTGCGGCATATCGGCAGGTGCTGGGGTTCGCTGTTCACCGAGCGGGCCGTCACCTACCGGCTGCGCAACGGGTTCGACCACCGCGCGGTGCTGATGGGGGTGGTCGTGCAGCGGATGGTGTTTCCGGAGGCCGCGGGGATCATGGTCACCGCCGACCCCGTCACCTCCAACCGGAAGGTCGTATCGGTGGACGCCGGTTTCGGGCTCGGCGAGGCCCTGGTTTCGGGTCTGGTCAACGCGGATGTCTACAAGGTTCGCGACGACGTCGTCACCGAGCGAACAGTGGCCACGAAGACTGTCGCCGTCCTCCCCGATCCGGCGGGCGGCACCCGCCTGCGGGAGATCGACGGCGAACCGCGGAACCTGCCTGCACTGTCCGAGGCCCGGGTCCTGGAACTCGCGCGGTTGGGCCGGCGGATCGAAGCCTATTTCGGCGGCCCGCAGGATATCGAGTGGTGCCTGGCCGCCGACGGTTTCCACATCGTGCAGACCCGGCCGATCACCACCCTGTTCCCCATTCCCGAAGCCGCCGACGACTCGAACCGGGTGTACGTCTCCGTCGGCCATCAGCAGATGATGACCGACCCGATGACACCACTGGGAATCTCGGTCTGGCAGCTGACCAGCCGGGCGCCGATGCGGCACGCGGGCGCCCGGCTGTTCGTGGATGTGACCGGCCACTTGTCGACGCGGGCCGGGCGGCAGGCGCTGATCGACGCGCTCGGTAAATCCGATCCGCTCATCGGCGACGCCCTGCGCACGGTTCTGGAACGTCCGGATTTCCTGCCTCCGGTACCGGCGGACTCCCCCACCGGACCACCGGCCGGCGGCGGACCCGCCCCGATCGAAACGGACCCGGCTGTGGTCACCGAACTGATCGCGGACAACCGGGCCTCCGTCGACAAGCTCGCGCGCGAGATCGAGCCCTTGTCCGGACCTGAACTGCTCGATTTCATCCTGGCCGATTTTCCGGAGATGCAGCGGCTCATGTCCGATCCGCGCAGCTACCAGGTGATCATGGCGGGTATGGAGCCGGCCTGGTGGCTCAACGACCATATGCGGGAATGGCTGGGCGAGAAGAACGCGGCCGATACGCTCGCCCAATCGGTTCCGCACAACATCACGTCCGAAATGGGCCTGGCGCTGCTCGACGTCGCTGACGTGATCCGGCTGTACCCCGAGGTGGTGACCTTTCTGCGGTATGTCGAGGATTCCGGCTATGAGGATCGCGGCTTCCTCGACGAACTGGCGGGGTTGCCGGGTGGCCCCGAGGCACGGGCGGCGATCGACTCCTATCTCGACCGGTTCGGTATGCGCTGCGCCGGCGAGATAGATATCACCCGGCCGCGTTGGGTCGAACGTCCCGCGGCGCTGGTGCCGACGATCCTCGGCAATATCAAGAGCTTCGAACCGGGCGCCGCCGAACGCCGATTCGAAACGGGTCTGCGCGAGGCCCGGCAGAAGGAACAAGAACTACTCGCCCGCCTGCGCGCACTCCCGGACGGCGCGGCGAAAGCCGCGGAGACCGCGCGCATGATCGACCGGCTACGAACCTTCTCCGGCTACCGGGAATACCCCAAATATGGCATCGTCAGCCGCTATTTCCGCTACAAACAAGCACTGCTGAGCGAGGCCGACCGGCTCGTCGAGGAAGGGGCACTGGGCCATCGGGAAGACATCTACTTCCTCACCTTCGACGAACTACATCGGCTGGTACGCACCCGCCGCGCCGACGATGAGCTGATCGCGGCGCGCAAGGCCGAGTTCACGCGGCACCGGGCCCTCACCCCGCCCCGGGTGCTCACCTCGGACGGCGAGACGTTCGCGGGCGAGTACCGGCGTACGGATGTACCGGCCGGAGCGCTGGCCGGGATGCCGGTGTCCGCGGGCATCGTGGAGGGACGGGCGCGCGTCGTCTCCGATATGGCCCGGGCCGACCTCGAGACCGGCGATATCCTCGTCACCGCCTACACCGACCCCAGCTGGACCCCGCTGTTCGTCGCGATCGCCGGCCTGGTGACGGAGGTCGGCGGCACGATGACCCACGGCGCGGTGATCGCCCGCGAATACGGCCTACCGGCCATCGTCGGCTTAGAGCACGCCACCCGGCTGATCCGCGACGGCCAGCGGATCCGCGTGAACGGCACCGACGGCTACGTCGAGATCCTGTCCGACGCGGGATAGTCCCGGGCGGCACCCGACCCGGATCCACGGATCAGGCCGGGGCGATACGCACGACCGGTCAGACGCGTTCCTTGGACCGCGTCCGCACCCGCAGCGCGATCGGCTTCTGGGTTTCGGCGAAGAAGTCGTTGCCCTTGTCGTCGACCACGATGAAGGCCGGGAAATCCTCGACCTCGATCTTCCAGACCGCTTCCATACCCAGTTCCGGGTATTCGAGGACCTCGACGGATTTGATGCAGTCCAGGGCGAGCCGGGCCGCCGGACCGCCGATGGAACCGAGATAGAAACCGCCGTGCTCCTTGCACGCCTTGGTGACCTGGGCGGAGCGGTTGCCCTTGGCGAGCATCACATGTGACCCGCCGGCCGCCTGGAACTGGTCGACGTAGGAGTCCATACGGCCCGCGGTGGTGGGGCCGAAGGAACCGGAGGCATAGCCGTCGGGGGTTTTGGCCGGGCCGGCGTAGTAGACGGCCATATCGCGCAGGTACTGCGGCATCTCCTCGCCCGCGTCCAGACGTTCCTTGATCTTGGCGTGGGCGATATCGCGGGCCACCACCAGCGGACCCGACAGCGAGAGCCGGGTCTTCACCGGGTATTTCGACAGTTCCGCGCGGATCTCGTCCATCGGCCGGTTCAGGTCGACCCGTACCACGTCGCCGCCGAGAATGACATCGGTCTGCTCGGGCAGGTACTGGGCGGGCTCGCGTTCGAGCTGCTCCAGGAACACACCCTCGGGGGTGATCTTGGCCAGCGCCTGCCGGTCGGCCGAACAGGAGACCGCCAGCGCCACCGGGCAGCTGGCGCCGTGGCGGGGCAGCCGGACCACCCGGACGTCGTGGCAGAAGTATTTACCGCCGAACTGGGCGCCGATCCCGAAGGACTGGGTCAGCTCGAAGACTTTCTGCTCGAGTTCGAGATCGCGGAAGGCGTGCCCGGACATCGAACCCTCGGTGGGCAGATTGTCGAGATAGTGCGCGGAAGCGTATTTGGCGGTCTTCAGCGCGAATTCGGCGCTGGTGCCGCCGATCACCACGGCGAGGTGGTAGGGCGGGCAGGCCGCGGTCCCCAGCGACCGGATCTTCTCGTCCAGGAACTCCAGCATTCGGGTGGGGTTCAGGACAGCCTTGGTCTCCTGGTACAGGAACGATTTGTTGGCCGAGCCGCCGCCCTTGGCCATGTACAGGAACTTGTAGGAGGGTTTCGCGGGATCACCGGGCGCCGAATACAGCTCGACCTGCGCGGGCAGGTTGGATCCGGTGTTCTTCTCGTCCCACATGGTCAGTGGCGCGAGCTGCGAATAGCGCAGGTTCAGTTTCGTATAGGCGTCGAAGACGCCCCGGCTGATCCATTCGGCGTCGTCGGCGCCGGTGAGCACGCCCTCGGATTTCTTACCCATCACGATCGCCGTACCGGTGTCCTGGCACATGGGCAGGATGCCGCCGGCGGAGATATTGACGTTCTTCAGCAGATCCAGCGCGACGAAACGGTCGTTGCCGCTGGCTTCCGGATCGTCGATGATGCTGCGCAGCTGCGACAGGTGCGCGGGCCGCAGATAGTGACTGATGTCGTGCATCGCCTCGGCGGTCAACATCCGCAGCACCTCGGGGTCGACCTGCAGGAAGGTCCGGCCGCCGGATTCGAAGGTGGCGACGCCCTCGGTGGTGAGCAGCCGGTACGGGGTGTCGTCGGC
>NZ_JBSFRU010000097.1:0-19096 GCF_053589395.1 Nocardia sp. NPDC003345 | reverse complement strand
CGTAGGGCGAGAACCACGCCGGACTGGCGACGGTGGCCACCGACTCCCAGCCGGAGCCGGAGTTCTGGTCCTTACAGGCGCCGTCGGTCTGCAGGTTGCCCGCCGCGGCGACCACCACGACATTGCGGTCGAAGGCGTATTTCACCGCCGCTCCCAGCGCGCCGTCGGCGGTATCGAGACCGGCCTGGGTGCAGGCGACCTCGGAGATGTTGATAACCGTGGCGCCCAGGTCCACGGCTCGCACCACCGCCCCGGCCAGGGTCAGCACACTGCCGTACCCTTCGGGGCTGATCTTTCCGGGGGCGTCGCGGTTGTTGTTGTCCTTCTTCTCGTACGCCAGGCTCAGCTGCCGGATGGCGAGGATCTCCGCATCGGGTGCGACACCCACGAAGGCGTCGTCCGGGCTCGGCTGGGCGCCGATGATCCCGGCGACCAGCGTGCCGTGCCCGTCGCAGTCCACGGTCCCGTCGGTATCGGAGACGTAGTCACCGCCCGGCTGCAGCCTGGGCAGCCGCGGATGGCGGTTGACACCGGTATCGATCACCGCGACCTTCTGCCCCGCTCCCCGGCTGAACTGCCAGGCGGCCGGCAGATTCAGCACCTGCTGTGACATCGGCGGCGCACTCGGTGGCGCACCGCTGAGCAGCGGTTCGGCACATACCGCGCTCTGTTCGGTGGGTTCGAGCGGCGCGGGCCGGCCGCTGATGGCCAATGCGGCGCCGAGGGCGCCCGCGTCGATCGCGGGCGGTGGGACGGCCGCGGCCGGCGCGACGGCAAGCACCGCACCCGCACCGAACGCGGTGACGGCACAGGCGATCCGCCGCAGCCCGCGGCGCAACGGGCGGGAGCTCATATACTCAGGTTCCTGGCCATGCCGTAGACCCCCATCATCCAGAGCACCAGCGGGATCACCGCCATGATCAGCCCGTACTCGAACAGCTCGATACCGCGCCGCACCACCGGAGTGACCTCGATATGGGTCCCGATCACCCCGAAGACGATCACGCCGAGGGTGAACGCGAGCAGGATCCCGACGCAGACCAGCACGAGATCGCCGTTCCCGAAGGACAATCCGACCATCAGGGCCACGAAGATCACGCAGGCGCCGCCGATCAGCGAGGCCGCCTGCCCGATATCGGCGAAGGAGCGGCCGCGCAACGCCAGAATGATCGCCGTGATCACCGCCAGGGTGATGCCCTGCCAGCGATAGTTCCCGAGTGGATCGGCGACCCCGAACGCCCCGATGACGGCGCTCGCGGTGCAGGCGGCGATGAGTCCGGTCTGGAACCGGTTCGCGGCGCGCGCCCGCTCGCCCAGCCCCGCCGCCGAGGGCAGCGCGGTGGCCCCGATGGCGCCGATACCCTCGATGGTCGGACGCGGCTCGTGATCGGCGGGATCGATCGCGGCACCGGCGGTCGGCACCGGCGGTACCGGCAGCCGGGCGAGCAGCGCCGCCAGCCGCGGCACCATCGACAGGAACATGATCCCGGCGACGAGTAGGCCCGCACCGACCTTCGGCAGCCCGGGATGCCAGATCAGATAGATCACCGAGGTGGCGAGCGCGATCACCGCCGCGGCCGCCGCGCCGGAGAACAGCGTGGCGCCCACGCCCGTGAGCCGGTGCCCGAGAACCGCGGCCACCAGCAGCACCGAACTGCCCAGCAGTAGATGCGGACTGCCCAGCGTGCCCGGCACGACCAGGGCGGCGCCGCCGAACAGCAGCATCAGCCCGTCCGCTGACAACCACGAGGCGGTGAGTTCGTCGCGGTACCGGCGCGCGGTGATCCCCGCGGCGACCAGAGCCCCCAGCCCGCATCCGAGCAGCACCACCCCGGGCAGCAGTGGATCGCCGTCGCCGCGGGCGAAGACCAGCACAACCAAGGTGGTGAGGACGGTGAGCGCGGAGGCGACCAATCCCATCCAGCGGGCCGAGTTACCGGACCAGCCGGTGAATTCCTCTGCGGTGAGCCGGGATACCGCATCGATCACATCGTCGAACAGCGCGGGCGCTTCCTTCGCGCTGACCGAGCGCAGCACCAGGAGTTCACCGTCGTAGACCTCGGCCTCGTTGAGGGTGCGACTGGGGGCGATCGCCTCGCGCCCGAGCCTGGCGAGCGTCCAGTGCTGGGCACCGGCGGGAGCCGAATCCTCCTCGGAGTCGGTGGTGCTCGGGTTCCGGGATTCGATGAGGGCCACCAGGTCGCCGATGAAGCTCGCGATCGGCACCGTGGCCGGCAGCCCCACATCGACCTGAGTGTTTCCCCCGATGACCGAAACCCTGCTCAGTTCCGGTTCCTGCGCGCGGGTGGCGCTCGGCGCCTCGACCACTGTACTCATCTTCCCACCCACAAACCGATCAACAATTTACGCCTCAGCCATTGACATTTCATTTATCTGCAATCCACGTTTCGCATTCCGATCCGCACCGCGCTGCGGAACATCTTCGGTACGAGCAACTTCGGCACTGATCGGGCACTCTCGGCTGGTTGGCATCACGTTGCGTCCTCCCGGCAACTGAACCTAATGTAACGGAGCGCCGAGGTGCGCGCGATCGGTAGTCTGGTATCGAGATAAACGTTCTCTTCACGCCTATACAAGAATTCGGGGAGCGACTGCAATGACCGGCAACCGCCAAGCTCAACGCGCATTCGATGCCGGAGTTCTCTCGCTCGGTCTGTCCATCGAAGGACAGGAGTCGACCCGGGATCTCGAGTACGCCAAGCTGGCCTTCCAGCGGGCGACCGAGTGGGACCCGGGCATGTGCGATGCGTGGCTCGGCCGGGCCGCGGCGGGTGAGCTCACCAAAGAAGTACTGTTCAACCTCCACAAGACCTGCGACAGCACGCTGTATCGGGAACAGCGGCGGGTGGGCCTGCGGCCGCGCGAACTGGCCGGCCGCTTCCAGCCGGGGCTCTACATCGACTACCCGCTGTCCGGCAAGACCGAGATCACCCTGGCCTGGGCCGCGCAACTGCTGGCGGACAAGGATTTCGGCGAGGCCGAACGGGTGCTCGACCAGCTGGACGAGTTCCACCGCGGCAGGCAGGCCACCGACGCCGAACACACCGCCGACACCCGGATCGCCGCCTATGTGCGCGGAGTTCTGCACTACACCACCCAGCGCTGGCCGGATGTCATGTCGGTACTGGCCGGCTCCGCCGACTGGGATGATCCATATCTCGCCGCGGGCGCGCACGTCATGGTCGGGACGGCCTGTGCCCAGCTGGGCTTGTTCGCCGAATCGATCCGCCGGATGCAGGCCGCCGAGGCGGGCCCCATCCCGGCCGCCCGCTCGACCGCCATGTTCTGCCGCGGTCTGTGCCTGCGCGAAACCGGCAGCGAAGAGGAGGCGCAGGCCCTTTTCGAGAAGGTCTACTCGCAGGCGCCCGATTTCGCCGCGAACTCCTCGGCCATGCGGGACCGGACCTACCGGATCACGATCACCAGCCACGAGGTCATCGCCGCCCGCACCGATAAATGGGATCCCGCTTCCTCTCCCACGATGGAGCAGATGAACCGGGCCGAGGTCGCCGACCGGGCCAAGGAGACCCTGGCCGAGGCCCGCGCCGAACTCGACGGCCAGATCGGCCTGGCCTCGGTGAAGAACCAGGTCGCCAAACTGCAGTCCACCGCCCAGCTGGCCAAGATCCGGGCCGAGAAGGGCATGGCCAGCGTGCCGCGCGGCCAGCATCTGGCCTTCACCGGCCCGCCGGGCACCGGTAAGACCACCATCGCGCGAGTGGTCGCCAAGATCTACTGCGGACTGGGCCTGTTGCAGACCGAGAAGATGGTCGAGGCCAAACGCGCCGATTTCGTCGGCCAGCACCTGGGCAGCACCGCCATCAAGACCGGCAAGCTCATCGACAGCGCCATGGACGGCGTGCTCTTCATCGACGAGGCCTACACCCTCATCCAGACCGGTCTCTCCGGGGGCGACGCGTTCGGTCGCGAGGCGGTCGACACGCTGCTGGCCCGGATGGAGAACGACCGCGACCGCCTGGTGGTGATCATCGCCGGTTACGACGGTGAGATCGACCGCCTGCTGGCCGCGAACGACGGTCTGGCCTCGCGTTTCTCCAAACGCCTGCAGTTCCCGTCCTACAACGCCGGCGAACTCGGGCAGATCGGCGAGGTCGTCGCGAAGAAGCGGGATTCCGATCTCTCCGAGGAAGCGCTCAAGGTCCTGGTCCGGGCCTGTGACCGGCTCTACGCGATGGAGAGCACCGACCAGAGCGGCCAGCCGCGGCGCGGGGTGGACCTCGCCGGTAACGGCCGTTTCATCCGCAATGTCATCGAGGCGGCCGAGGAGGAGCGCGAGTTCCGCCTGGCCAACGACGAAACGCTGGACCTCGCCGATATCGACGAATCGGTCCTGCGGCGGATCGAGGAGCCGGATATGCGGCTCGCGCTGGCCACCATCCTCGCTTCGCTCAATATCGGATGGACCGAGGTCGATTAGTTCCGGTCCTCCCGGCTCCGGCGCGTGGCGTCCGGAAGCCGGGAGTCGCACCGGGCAGGGCGGCCGGGCGGCATGACTAGCCTTCGGTCAGTGAATCGTGACTCATCAGGGCCGCCTGCGGATCCAGCGTGGGCCCGGGTACGAGCTGGCCGATAATCGCCCAGGGCGCCAGATGCGGGGTCTTGCCGAGCCCCAGGACGTTCGCGGTGGCCGGGCCGGGAACGCCGTAGCGGACCCCGTTGTCGGCCACGTAGAACAGGCTGCCCCGGCGCGGGCTGCCCGGTTCCATACCCGTGATCTGCACGTATTCACCATGTGCCGGTTCGAGGTATACCTGGTCGACCCGGTCGCCGCTGCCGTCGCCGGTGGCCAGCCGGACCGGTTTCGCGGAATCCGGGATCGGTAGCGCGGTGCCGAGCAGCAGGCCCACCGAGGCCCGCTGCTCGGGGCCTTCACCGGCCCCCTCCTCCGCCGGTGCGGTCCCCGGCGACTTCGCCCAGGCCACACAGGTGACCGGGGCGTCCTCGGCGTCGACGATCTCCGGAACGGCCTCGGGGAAATCGTCGATGGGCAGCCGGTGCACGACCGAGACTCCGTCCAGGGCGTCGGGCGGCATCACCTTCACCTCGCTCATATCCTGCGAGTCGGCATACCGGATCACTTCGGCGGCGAACGGCGAGACGGGTTGCACGCCGTCGGCCAGGACCACATACATCTCCGGATTCGTATTGCCGCGCACTCCGGTGACCGAGATGATCCCGCCCACCGGGACTTCCGACAGCGGTCCCGGCCCGGGCTGGCCGGCACGGTCGATGGCCGGCGCCTTCAGGGCCGGCACCTGCGTGGTGGCGCCGAGGAAGCCGGTGCCCACCGGACGTGGCCGGTGGGCCGGCAGATCGAGGGCCCGCGCGATGACCGAATCGCGGGGATCCACCTCGGCGCGTTTCCCGTCGTAGGTCAGGTAGGTCTTGTCATCGCGGGTCACCAGGAGGGATTCGGCCGGACCGCCGGCGCGGATACGCTCGCCCAGTTGCGGGCGGCCCGCGACGATCGTGGTGGTGGCGCCGACGGCCGAGGCGGCACTGCCGCCCGCCGACAACTCGATGGTCTCGCACAACGACCAGTGCGAGTCGCCGTCCTGCGCCGAACCCGGCAGCGCCCCGGGCGCTCCCGGAATACCCAGTAGCGGGCCCCGCGGCAACGCACCCAGCTTGTCGTCCTTCACCGCGTGCGGTTCGGCGTTGCTGCCCGTGATCAGACGTGCCGACGCCAGGTTCAGCACCGGATGCAGCGTCTGACTGCCGTCGTCCTTCTTCACCACCACATACAGCGCACCGCTGGACTTGCCGGACACGATGAGCGCGTCCCCGATGGCACCCTGCGGGCGCAGCAGCGCCAGAATCGCGGCGCCCGCGACGATCAGGATCCCCAGCACCAAACCGACCAGCAGGGAGCGGATCTGGGAGCGCATCGGATCGTGCAGCATCCGGACATCGCGTCGCACCAGGGCGTGGTCCAGACGGCGAAGCAGGAAACGGTACCCGTTCACCTGGGCACGGGTGGTCAGCTGTGCTGGCACTGGGACTCCATCGCGCTCTCGACCGCAATCTCTGCCGACACGGTACCGTAATTCACGACGGTCACGTCGGCCCATATCGGTGAAATCCCTGATGGCCCACCGGTAAGCGAGCGCAGCCGAGGCAGGAACGAACAACTGTGAACGAGACGATGAACGCCGGACCACCGGACCCGGAAATTCCGGACCGAATGGTTTCCCAGAATTCGGAGAATATTCGCCGCTCCGCCTACGACACTTTGCGGGATCCAGAATTCTGGCTTTTCAGAATATTTCCGCTGCGAATTGTGGTTCCCGGCATTCTTTTCGCGGCGGCGGTCGCGTGGATTGTGCTGGCATTCGCCGATTCGGTCTGGTATTCGCTGGGGGCGGGAGTCGCGGCCGGGCTCATCTGCCTGGCACCCTTCGGCGGCCGGACCCTGGTGGCCCGGATCGCCGGGGTGCTGACCCGGCGCGGCACCGTATCGGCCGAACGCCTGGAACAGGCGGCCGCCTTCGACGTCCCGCTCCCCGAGGGCGGCGGCTACGGCGTGCGCTGGGACGGGGATCTGCTGCTGACCATGCTGCGGATCGATCCGCCGCCGGACACGCTGACCCTGTTGCGTCCCGGATCGCTCAATACCGAACAGCTGCTGCCGCTGCCCGAGATCGCGCGCTGCCTCGACCAGTTCGATCTGACCCTGGCCGGCATCGATGTGGTCAGCACCGGAGCGCGTACCGCCGGGACCGGAGTGGCCGCCCATCTCTACGACCGGATCCTCGGACCGCTGCCCGCTATCGCACACCGCACCTGCTGGCTGGTGCTGCGGCTGGATCCGCTGGCCAACGCCGAGGCGGTGGACAACAGGGGCGGCGGCGGCACGGGAGCGCTGCGGGCCGCCATCATCGCCACCCGGCGGGTGGCGAACCGGCTGGCCGCGCACGATATCGCCGCCTCGGTACTCACCGCCACGGAGATGAACACCGCGGTCCGGGAACTGACCCACGGGTTCGCGGTCGAGCAGATCACCGAGGAACCCAAATGGCTGGAGTCCCAGGGCCGCTACCTCGCGCAATATCAGATCGGCGCCGATATGGTGGGGCCGCGCGGCCTGGCCGATATCTGGGCCGTGCCGGGCCTGTCCACCACGGTCACCCTGCGGCTGCGGCCGGGGATCAACCGCGGCGATCCGCATACCGAACTCGCCGATACCGTGGTCCTGAACGCGGTGGTCCGGTTCGACACCGTCGAACCACCCGAGCAGCCGCCGCTGGCGGGCCTGCGCGAACTCTACGGAAATCAGCTGCGCATCCTGCTCGATACGCTGCCGGTCGGGTACACCGGACGCTGGGGCCGTGAGGTCGCCTACCGGGGCACTTTGGCCGCGCTCACCGAATTCACGGTGCCGACCGCCGGCTGCGGCCAGCTGATCGGCGCGGACGATCGCGGCCAGGGTATCGCGGTACCGCTGATCGGTGAGGGCACCCGCCAGCTCGAGGTGATCGGCACCCTGGATCTCGCGCAGCAGGTCATCCTGCGGGCCACCGGACTGGGCGCGCACGCGATCGTGCACACCGCGCGACCGGAGGCGTGGCAGACGATGGTCCGCAATCTGGACGCCCCCCAGGTCCTGACCATCGCGCCACGGGCCGCGGGCGCCAGTTATCACCCGCCCGGCCCGCCTCCCATGCCGACGGCGCCCTATCCGAGCACCACGGTTCTCGTATTCGACGGTGTCCCACCGGTTTCGCATGCCGGCGGCGCGACCATCGTGCACGTCCGGCAGCCGCACGAACCCGCGGGTTCGGTCGAGGCGGATGTCTCCCTCATCCAGGATCCCGCGGCGCCGAACCGTCTCACGATCCGCACGCCCGCGGTGACCACCACCGTCAATATGGTCACCACCAGGGAAGAGATGCACTACATCGGCGAATCACTCGCTGCTCGCTGACCCCGGCGCGCGGAACGGCCGGCCGGATCGTCATCCGATCCGGCCGGCCGTTCTCGTTATCGCGCCCGAGGGGTGGATCAGGCGAAGGCGGCGAAGCCGTCGCCGATCTTCTTATCGGTCTGCAGGGCGCGCTGCAGCGCGTTCTCCACCGCGATGGCGAGCTGGTCGAGCTTGTGGAGGGTGTCCTCGAGCTCGGTGTTCACCGACTGGTGCGCGCTCTGGAAACCTTCCTGGGCGCCCTGGCTGGCCATGGCGTTGAGGAAGTTGTCCTTGGCGGTGGCCAGGGCCTCGATCTCACCCTGGATCTTGCTGCCCTCGGTGTTCAGGGCATCGAACAGCGCCTCCATAGTGGGGCGGTCGTACAAAATATCGCTCATGTTCCCATTTCCTTCTCGGTGGAGCGGATTGGTGGAAGTACTACCCGGGCCGGATCAGAGGCTGGTGTAGCCGCCGCCGGGGATGAAGGCGTCCTCATCCATGCCCAGGATGGTCTGGGTGGCATCCTCGGTGGCCTTGGTCAGCTCGTCGAGCTTCTGGTTGAGCCGATCGGACTCGTCGCTCCAGGCCTGCGAGGTGGTGACGAACGACGCGTTCGCGTCACCCTTCCAGCCCGCACGGGCGGCGTCGCCCGCGGAGTCGACGGCCTTGACCGACATGCGCAGATTCTCGATGGCCTGGTACATCTCGCCGGTGGCCTTCTTGACCAGCTCGAGATCGAGATCAACACCCTGTGTCGCCATTACTGGGATCCTTTCGTGAGGTTGTTTTGCACGAGATCGCCCGACCGCGTGCGAAGGAGATCGGTGGAGTAGTCACCAGGGGAACTAAGGTGTCAGCCACCTCCCCCCGGGCAGTCCCTCGAGCAACGCGGCAACCGCCTGGGCCACCCGATAGTCGCTGCCCGTTGTGACCGTGGACCAGATCTGTTGATCCGGCGAAACCGTGGGGGCGGCGACGAGCCGCCCGCGTTCGGTGTCGTATACCGCGACCGCCCCGGGGGCGCGGACCGACTGTCCGTCTTCGTGGCCGTAGGCCACGATCTCGGTGAAGGCCTGGCAGGAGCCGAAAGCGGCGCCCAGAATCGTGGCGTCGCGAGCGGGCACGCCCGAGGCATACATCGCGTCGACATAGTCGCTGGTGTCCTCGGCGTGGTCCAACCGCTCGGCCAGTTCCGCTGTCGGCGCGCTGAAACCGGCGACATCGGCCGGTTCGCATCGCGGAAGGGCGCCCAGTATCGCGCGGGCCAGTTCTTCCGGCGACCCGTCGCACGACCACAGCGCGATATCGAAATCGTCACCCGCCCGTACCGCGGCGGCGTGCAGTTCATTGCGATAACCCACACACACCCGGATCGCGCCGTCCGGTGAATAGTGGCGTGCCACCAGTTCCCGATCCGGTTGCGAGAGCACGGAAAGCGCTGTGGCCAATCCGCTTTCGACGTCGCCGTCTTCGTCGAACACGCCGGTCGTGGTGAGATCGGCGATCGCCCGCTCCCGCGCCGCGACCCATTCGTCGTAGGAGTCCTGACGCGGCCCGACGGAAAGGACCAGGGGCAGCGTCTGCACCCGGAGCCGTTCGGCGACGGCGAGCAGGGCGTCGTTGCTCAGTACTGTCATCCGCGATCACCCACCGGCGTTCCCTCCGGTCCGTGCTCCGGGAGCCGTCTGCGCCGCCTCGACACCGCCCAGCACCGCGGGCGCGGCCTGGATCTCGCCGGCAGCGGCGAACTGCTCGTCCTCGCCGGGGAGCGAGGCCCGGGGAAACCGCGATGCTTCCTGACCGCCGCCTCCGCCGCCGTGGCCGCCCATCATGCCCGGCGCGATCGGCGCACGGGAACTGGCGCCCGCGTTGCCCGCCGACGCCGAATTCGGCACGACCTCCCGCACCGCGGTGGATTTGGCGAAGGCCGGCGCGGTGTAGGCGGTCAGTGTGCGGGCCGCCGGTCCCGGCATCGACAGTCCGCCCAGCATGGGAGCGATACCGCCGACCGGCGCGGGAGTGGGCTTCGGTGCTTCGGTGGCGACCGCGGCCGCGTTCTCGGCGGCCAGGGCGGTTTCCGGCGCGATCATCGGAGGTTGCGTCTGCTGCCACGGCAAGGCCAGTGGTTCGGTGGCCTTCTCGTAGTTCTCCATGACCCGGCTGGCCACCGCCTTGGCCATATCCGAATCCTTGTCGGCGTCCGCCGCGACGGCCTTCATGGCCGCCCCGATCGAGCCGCTGATCGATTCCAGCATCTGCTGCACCTGCTGGATCTGCTGGATATCGGTGATGGCCGGCATCGCCAGCAACGCCACCTCGTAGGCGGCGACCTGCGCCTGGAATCGTGCCGCGTTGGCCGCCGCCGCGGCGGTGGCCTCGATCAGCCAGTCCCGCAGCGTCGAAATCCGCTGCAGTACTTCACTGCTGCGGCCCGAACCCCACGCACCGCGGACCTCGTGCACCGCCTTCTCGTACTCCACCACGGCCGCACCGAGCGAGGCGGCCACCCGGGCCCAGGCCTGGACGGCCTCGGCCATGGGCACACCGCCGGGGCCGGTGGCGAGTTCGCGCGCCAGCCGATCGGCCGGACGCGCGGGCCAGACCACTCCGGTGAAGCCGGGCTGTGGTGGTTCGATCATCTCCGAGGAATCCCCCTCCGGTCTTGGACGCCGTAGCAGCCGGTCAGGCCTTCGGGCCGCCGAAATTCACGGTGTTGTCGGATTCCATACCGCCGAACTGAGTGGTGCTCAGCCGCAGCGTCGCGGCCAGTTTGCGGATCTCGTGCACGCTGGCCTGGGCACTGCTCAGGAACGAGCCGGCCACATCGTTCTGCGTCTGCGCGGCGCGGCCGGACACCTCGTCCGCACCGGCCGGGAGCACCGTCAGCGCGTCCTGCGCGGCCGCCAGATCCGCGGCCAGCCGGTCTGCCAGCGTGTCCAGACCGGACGACGCCTTGCCGGCCGCGTCCGGATCGAAACGGACGCCGTTGTACACCTGACCGATCTCGTTTTCCATGGGAACCCTCCTGTGCCTGCTCGCCGGCGTTCGCCTAGAGCGTCAGTTCTTTATCCGGCGGCGGTTCGGAATCCGTATCCGCCGCTCCGACCACCGGCACCGCGATGCCGTCCATCTGCCCGACCACTTCGTCGCCGTATTCGGCCGAGACGGGGCCCCGGGCCGAGCCGTCGGTGATCGATTCGCCGTCACGGGCCATTCCCGCGGCGCCCATACCCGCACCCATCGGCATATAGCCGGGGCTGTTGCTCGTGCCCGAACTGGTGCCGGACGAATTCGCGGCCGACGACATCCCGGCCGAGTTCGACGAATTACCCAGGCCTCCGGGGGCGCCGACCGCGCCGAGAGGTCCGGGCGCGGCGAGTTTGGAGCCGGGGAAGGCGTTGAGCGGAGCGGGTGCACCGCCACCGGCCAAACCGATCCCGCCCATACCGCCACCGAGACCGCCACCCGCCGAGATGTCCTTCTTCTCACCCGGTTCACCGTCGGCACCGTGCTCGATCCCGGCGGTGTCGGGACGCTCGGCGGTATGCCGCGCGGCCAGTTGGTTCAGCTGTTGCCCGCTCTGGCCGATGCTCTGGCCGATCGAACCGGCGATCTGACCGACGCTGCTGATCAGCGGGGTGACCATGCCCATGATCTGCATGAGCTGATTCATCTGTTCGCTGGGGTCCACCCCGGTCGGCGCACTGGTGATCGGCACCTTCTGCCCGGCCTGCACCATCAGGCCGCTCTCCACGGCCAGCTCGCCTTTGGTCTTGGCGGTGACCGCCAGCCCCTCGGCACCTGCCTCCGCCGCGAAGGCCACCAGCAGCGCCTGGCCACCCGGCGTGGAGCAGTAGAGCGGAGCGAGTCCGAGTTTGACGGCGAAGGCGCTGATCACCGCGGTCATCAGCGCGGCCCCGGTGCCGACCGTTACCGCACCCTCACCGAGGTGCTGTTTCTCCTGCAGGCTCTGGGCTTCCAGCGCGCCCGCGTCCGCGGTCGCCTGAGCCGATTTCGTCGCCGCCTCCGTCGCGCCCATACCCTGCCACAGCTGCATCACCGTCTGCAGCAACTGCGGCGCGACCTGCAGTACCGACTGCATCACGGTGCCGACCTGGGAAAGCATCTGCATCGGATCGATCGGTGGGGCCGCCGGCGCGGCCGCGGGATCACCCGTGACCGACGGTGCGGCGGGAGTCGGCGGTGCGAACTGCCCGGTGCCGAACGCCGAGGCCAGATCCGTGAGCGGACGCATCAGCGCGCTCAGGTCGATCGTCGGCAGTGGCGGCATCCCGGGCAGCTGACCGAACGCCGGAAACTCCGGAAGACCGGGCAATCCCAGGTTGGCGAGGATATCGTTCACCGGCATATCCAGCATGGGTGCCAGCGCACTACCTCGCAGCAGCTCCAGGATGGTCGGATCCAGCGGGTCGGCTCCGGGTGGCGGCTGCTCGCCCGGCGGCGGGGAAGCTGGTGCCATGCTCATGGCAGCCGGGTCACCGTGCCGATGTCCATACCGTTGACCGCGTCCGTACCCGCATAGCTTGCCGCCGCCTGGAACGCGGTCAGCGCGGTCCCGGCGTGCACACCCGCGAGCTGGGCGACCGAGGCGAGATGATTGGCCTGTGCGTAGGCGAACGCGAGCAGTAACTCTTGACCGATCAAACCGAAGACCGGTGCGGCGGCCGCGACAGTGGCGACCTGATCGATTTCGGCGGCGGCCGCAACACCCGTGGCCATCGCCGCGGAGGCGTTACCGTAACCGACAATCGCTTCCGGAACTGCGTGAACGTGATTCATTTGGTGTCCAATCCCGAAACATCCCACAATGTTTCGTTTTCAACGGTACCCAGCTGATACCAACGGCCGCGACCGCGGCGCGTTAACAGTCGGTGACTACCTCGTACTTTCCGAATTGAAGGCGGTAACCAGATCGGCCCGCTGCGATATGGCCTGATAGGCGGCTGCCCGGGCCGTCTCCACCAGCACTTTCTCGAACTCCGCCGGCGAAAGTTTGTTGACGGCCGCGGTAAGGCTCAGCCCCGTGAGCGCCGCGTTCCCATCCACCTCGACGGTAACCGCGCCGTCGGGTGACGTTTCTGTTACCGAAATCCCGACCATCGCCTCGTGCAGATCGGTGAGCCGGTAGACCTGCGCCTGCACCCGGGCGATGAGTTCGTCCATCGTTTCGACCATGACAACCTCGCGACTTCTCCCCGCGCCTATACCGAGCGCAGCCAACTCTGGGGTTCGGTGTGGTAATCCTGCTCTTCGACGATCTCCTGCCGCGCGACCTCCGCCTCGGTGGGCAGACCGGCCATACGCAGCATGTCCTCGGTGAATCCGGCGGCTTCCAGCTGTTTGCGCCGGGCCAGCCCCGCGCGGGCCGCGGACTGTTTACACAGCCGCAGGATCTCCCCGGCCAGTGCGTCGGGATCGCCCTTCAACTTCTCCGGCTCGACCGTGACAGCAACCGGCACACCACCTTCCGATGTCCGGACCCGGATGGATCCGGTCAGCGAATGGGCGGTGAACTCCGTAGGGAACTCCTGATCCCCGGGCGCAGCGGGTGTGTTCATCGTTGTGCTCCTACTCCTGGATTCCGCCGGGCGAGTGCGGACCGTCCCGTCCCGCACCGCGCATTCCCGTCCGGGCTCGCAGTTGCTTGCGGCTCAGTATCATTCGCGCAGGTGAACCCCGGGTTAGCAGTGGGTGTTGGGCCTGCGGGTGGTCAGTGGATACCGGGTGATCGCCGCAGCTGGGGGCGCATTCCCAAGATTGGGGAAGAAGGGTGAGGACTGCCTGGTCACGGAGATATACGCTGTGGCGGTCCAATCCCGGGACTCCCACCCCCGGACCCCACAACCGAATAGCGAAGCGGTCGGGCCGAAACCCGTTCGCCGCTGTTGTCTGCGCCCGCTTCGGGCACAGACACACTGGACGCTGCCGCGTCGACGACAACCCCATACCCCCGAACCTCCTGATCGCCGGCGATGAACACAGCGGCGATGCTGTGTCCTCGTTTGCCTCGACCGAGTTTTCCCGCCCAGCGGCCCAACTGTTAACAGTGTGCCAGTGGTTCGGCCGGATCGAAACCGTTTCCGGCGCCGACTCTTCGGCGGTACGCCCGAGGGCAACCCCAGCGGTCAACCTCGGAGACTGGATCTTTCATCCTTGATGGCACGCACCACTCGGGCGATCCTGGTGTCGATCACCGCCGTCATCTTGCCGGGATCCGCCGGTGATGCCACTGGAGGGTCCCGATCGTCGATGACGTAGCGCCCATCGTCGAGATCTCGCCATTCGACTTCGAAGCGAATCCTGCCCCTGGGTCCGAACACCGAGGTCCCCTGGCTGATCTCGACACGACCCGATCGGACCGCCACCGCGTCGAGAAAACGCATGGCTCGTTCACCGGGTGGGGTCTCGAACGAATCACGCACGGACGAGCGACCGTACGTTTCGTCTACCTGCCTGTCGGCCCGGTGAGGCAACACCATCTCCGCCTGTTCGCCCGGGCGGGCTTCCGGCAATTCGCCGACCAGGGCCCCGCCCAGGCCGACCGCTGTGGTTTCGGTGACGACGAATCCCCCGGCATAGGCGAATCCCTTGCCGGGAAGCTGCTTCACTACATATCCGTTCACACCCCGCCGCGCGGCGAGCAGCCGCACCAATCCCTCGACGTTCCGCGGGTCACGAACCTCCCGGCCGCTCGCGACCAGCCGGATCTCAGGTTGGATCAGTGTCTCGAGCACTTGGTCGAAGGAGGTGTCCAGCCGCTGCCGAAGGCCTTCCAGCGCAGCCCGCCGGGCCGCATCGAAATCGCTCCCCTTCTCGATATCCGTGGTGTAGAAGAACGGCCACGGCAGAAAGGTCTCACGTCCGCCGGAGCACCACAGGGCATAGAACTCGAGAGCTGTGAATCTCCAGCTCCGGGTCGTCACGAATCGACCACCGGTTTCGCGACGATCGAGGGGTCACCGATCCCCTCTTCGAGCCATTCGGTGGAGTCGAGGTAGTCGGCTCGTTTGTGGTCCTTCTGCTGCCCGCCCTGAGCTGCCCCGCCGGCGCCGCCCATAGGCATACCCCCCATCGGCGCACCCGCGCCCATGGAGGAAGCCGCGACGCCGACGGACTGACCCGAGGCGGTACTCGTGGTGGCGAGCGAGGCCCGCGGGAAGAGCTTCGAGGCCTTCTCCAGGTTGGGCAGCGGACCGGGTTTCACGGGAGCACCCGCTCCCGAGCTGCCACCGGCACCGCCACCGAGGCCGGCGGGCAGTTTCCCGGCCTTCTGCAACGCGGACTGGTAGTTCTTCACCGCATCCTGGAGTGCGGGCATCCCGGGCAGTCCGGTGATCCCGGCTTGCTGCAACGCCTGCTGTGCGGCGGTGGACAATTGCTGGCCCATCTGGCCGAGCTGCTGCAGGCCTTGCTGAGCTGCCTGCAACATCTGCTGAGCACCCGGCTGCTGCTCCAGCGCCTGCTGCTGTTGTTGCAGCGCCGCCTGCTGAGCCTGGGCCTGCTCCTCCAACTGCTGTTGCGCTTCCAGGAGTTCGGCCCGCTGCTGATCGATCTCATCGAGCGCCCGCTGCTGTTGCAGCTGTTCAGGCGAACCGGCTCCGCCGCCGCCACCGCCGCCGTTGCCGCCTCCACCCCCTCCACCGCCGTCACGACCCCCGTTCTCGTCGCCGGTCGGCGTGCCCATTCCCGCGGGCGGCACCAGGCCGGGAAGCACCGCGGACGCCAGCAGCCCCGGCGTATACCAGTTGAGGAATGCTTCTTGCGCGATCAAGGTCTCCGCATGCCTGCGTGCTTCATCGGTGGTTTCGACGAAGGGCATGCCGAGGTCTGTGGCCGTCAGCCAGCCGCTGGCGTTGAGTAGTACTCCGCTGATCTGCATCATGTTCTGGGCCAGCTGTTTTCCTGAGCCGCGAAACCTCTCCACGGCCGCCGTGGCCTGGTCGGCGCTGGACCCGTCCCACCCGTTCCTTATTTCGTTGTCGATGGTCTGCTTCAGGGTGAAGCTCATGACATCGATCTTCTCGCCCATGCTTTTCCATGTCGCCGCCAGCGACCGGACATCGTTGGCGTTGGAGTTCATGCGGATCGCGTTGCCCAGGGAAACGGCACGCTCGTGGGAGAGATACGAGGGCGGCTCCGGGTCCACATCCGCGGTTCGCATTCCGGGCTGACTACCATCCAGCGGCGGCGCGCCGCCTGCCGCGGCGTAGGTAGACCCTTTTTTGAACCGTTCCGAATCATTGTTGGGGTCATCGTCGTATATCGCGTACGCACCATCGCTGTAGTCCGGCGGAAGCTGCGTATCGAGAACTCTGCCGTCCTCGACGCCGGTGTCGTAATCCTCTGCCGGTCTCGTGCCGATATCGGATACCGCTTGATCTGCCTCGCTGCGGTCCTTCATGCCCTGGAACATGCCTGCCGCGGACTCGTCGCTACCCTCGAGCAGATTGCCGCCGATGATGAAGGCCTCACCCATATCCTTCAGCGCCCGCTCGTATTTGGGCAGGATATCGTTCACCAGCTCGGTGCCCATATCCTGAAAGAACCTCGAAAGATCCTTTCCGGACTGGAGATTACCGAATTCGTCGACCGCGGTCATGCTCACGGAGCCCCACGAAGTCCCGCCGGAGGCATTGACGAGTTGGTCCCATGCATCGGCACAGGCATTCGCGGCCCGGCGCGCGACCCCGTCATCGAGCCGGAAGACTCCGTTCTGGGCAGAGGAGTTCAACGCGCCCCAGGGATTATCGCCGGACATCGATCACACTCCTGCCAGCTCGCCGACCGAGTCGGCTCGGCTTCAAACCAACCTTTGTGATTCCGGTTCGAATGACGATTCGGCGCCGTATTTCGTCTTCGGCGCTCCTGCCGCACCGCAGGATCCGTACCACCTCATGGGCCTGATCACGCGAGCACCGATCATGCTGTCGCGGCCCCTCCCCAGAATATGGCGGTCGCCTCCGACCCGCCAACAGCAAACCCCTCGGCACACGATCCTCCCTCATCGTTGCTCTCGCGCTCGGACACGATGGTGGCACCGACCATCCCAGGCCCGCCTTACCGTTCCAGTACCGCTTCTCCAATGGGAACTGAATACTGCCCATAGTTCAAGTGTCTCTTCGTTCGACGTGACGTACTCGGAAGCGACAGGGCGCTGCCGGATGCCCGGACCGCGGCGCGCGGTCGGCTAGATCATGGCCCGATTGCGGGTGCGGAACCGGCGCTCGAATTCCGGGATATAGCGCGACGGCGCCACCGAGGACGACGACCGCTCCAGCACGCCGTCGTCGGCGAGATAGAAAATCGCGCGGCCCACCGCGATCTCCCCCGGTTCGACGGGTACGTAGACCATCCAGCCCGTGCTCACCCGTTCCGCGCGCAGCCGGTCGACGGGGTAGCCCGAGAGGTCCTCGCCTCCGGCAGTGAGGTGTGCGGCCACCCGGTCGACGGCGGCCTCGGGGGGCAGCGGTTCGGGCGCGGTGACACCGCCCATCACCAGTTGATGGTGGGCGGTATCGAGTTCGGAATCACCGGCTGCCGGAAATACGGACTCGAGCGCGGCGCGGGTGACCGATCCGGCCTCGGCGGCGGAAACCAGGGCCCCGACCGCCGCGCGCTGTTCGTCGTCGAGATCCTGGCCCACCAGGCCGCCGATGATCCGCACGACGGTATCGCGATCCCAGATGCCCGGGACCGCGGCGATGATCTGCGGCACGGGCGGGGACTCGCCCCCAAACCACCGCGCACCGTCCCACCAGTAGCAGAAGGTGAGCTGACCGGTACCGATGCGGTGATTGAGCACCGGACCGGCGACCCATTCCGGCGCTCCCCGGAACAGTTCCGGTAGCGCGGCCTCCCGGTTGTAGACGGCATCCAGTTCCGGGGCATTCCACACCCCGCCGGACAGCACGGCCCGGCCGCCCGGCAGCGAATAGAGGGTGCAGCCGCTACGACCGGCACCTTCGAACCAGCGCACGGCCGGAGTGAGGCGGGGGCCCCATTCGGAACCGGCCGCGACGAACGCGGCGGCCAGCACGGTCCAGCGTGCCGCGGTCACCGTCAGCGGCGGCAGCCCCTCGACGGTCACGGCGGTGATACCGGCTTCTCGCTCGGCGCGGGCACGGGCGGCGGCCACCGCCGGGGGGCGTTGCTGGCGATCACCGTGCCGGACATAGGCGGCCAGCCACACCGGTAGCGTGCTGCGAGGGAAGACCTCCAGGTCGGCACGGTAGATCTCCGGCGCGAACAGCTGGTCCTCGGGGAACGGCTCGTCGCCGTAGTCGTAGTCGACCTCGATATGACCCTCGTTGTTCAGGCTCAGCAGCAGCCGCCACCACGGCCCGTCCCCCAGCTGTGCCGACAGTTGCCGATGCTCCCGCACCAGCGCCAGCACCCGAGGTGTCGGATTCCAGCGGACGGTGCGCTGCTCCGCGTCGGCATACAGGGCGAAGCCGACATCGGCGGCCACCATGGACGCGAAGACGGCGTCGACCCGCAGCCACCCCTCCGGAGCCACCGTCCCCAGCTCTCTGGCGACCTGATGCATCAGCACACGCGCGCGGTCCGCGATGTCCGGCTCCGATTCCGGGGGCGTCAACGTGAAGCCCACATCCGGATCGTTCTCGGGAGCGGAGGTATCGGCCGCCTCGCCGGACGCGAGTGGACCGGCGGTCGTGTCCTGGGCGGCGGCGTCCAGGTCACCGGGACCCGTCGCCGGCGCCGTACCCGCGGCCGATGCGGAACCGGGCAGCTCGTCTGGTCTGGTCACTGGGCGAACCCTCTCCTCATACCGGTACCGGCGCCCGGCCACCCCGGGTCGCGCGCACTCCCGCGAACGTCATCGGCCGCCCTGGGCGCGCCGCATCTCCTCGAACTGCCGTGCGAGTTCCTCCCGCTGCCGGCGGGCGTTGGAGCCGTCGAGCTGGCCCGCGAAGGCCGTCCACGCCGCCGCCACCAGCTCCTCGGTGACCTCCGGGTATGCCCGGGCGATCGCCCACAGTGCGTCCTCCGTGGTCATATCGAGCCCGGTCTCGGTGCGCAGGCCACCACCGTTGCGGACCGATTCGAGCATTTCGGCGAAGTTCTCCCGCAGCTCGTCGTCGGTCGGAAATCCGATACGCATGACTACTC
>NZ_JBSFRU010000096.1:0-19118 GCF_053589395.1 Nocardia sp. NPDC003345 | reverse complement strand
CCGCGCGGCGAAGCCGCGCCAATAGACACAGCAGCGCGCCAAAAGACAAACCATTACCCTCGGGGGTCGCGGCCCGGCACCCGCCGGGTCCCACGCAACCAGACGGTCAACCCAATGGTTCGGCGGTCCGCGACCGAGCGGCCGGGGAACACGCGCGCTCTCGCGCGCCGGAGCACAGGATGGAATGTATGTATCGGACCCGAGGCACGTTGCTCGGTGTGGTGGCGGCTGTGGCCGCCGCGGGCCTGCTCGCCGGCTGCGGCGACGACGATTCGACCGCGACCGGCACGCCCACGCTGTCGACCCCGGCCGCGGCGTCGTCGGTGAGTTCGGCTCCGGCCCCGGCTCCCGGGAGCGAGACCCCGGCTCCGGAGGGTGCGGCGCCCGAGGCCGCGCCGGCCCCGGAGCAGCCGGAGGCGCCCGCCCCGGAGCCGGAGCGGCCCGCGCCGGTGCCGCCGCAGGAGGGCGATACCGGTGCGCTCGGCGAGAAGGAGCAGACGTTCCTCGACGAGCTGGGTAAGCAGGGTGTCACCCCGTCGAGCCCGGATATCGCGCTGAGCATCGGCAACTACGTATGCCAGGGTGTGGCCGCCGGGACCTCGGATGCCGATATGGCGACCTTCGTCACCGCGATGGCCGGGTCGGATCCGTCGTTCGATCCGGCGAAGATGCCGGTCGAGCAGGCGGGCCAGATCTACATCAATACCGCCAAGACGAGCTACTGCTAGAGGTGCGGCGGTGAGTAGGGGACGTTCCCGGACCCGTCGGTCCGGCTGCTTCACGGTGCTCGCGTTGATCGTCGCCGGGCTGGTCATCGTGATATTGCTCTGGTACATGCTGGCGGGGTGCCTGCGGAAACCGGAGCCGCCGGGCCCCGGGCCGGGGCCGGAGGAGCCGACGAGTCAGCCCGCGAGCTGCCCGGACGTGCAGATGATCTCGGTGCCCGGCACCTGGGAGTCCAGCAGCGCCGACGACCCCTACAACCCGTCGGCGAATCCGGCGTCGCTGATGCTGAACGTGAGTGGCCCGGTGCGCGAACAGTTCCCGGACCAGCGCGTGGACGTCTATACCGTCCCCTATGTCGCCCAGTTCTCCAATCCGGTGGCGTTCCCGCCGGACGGTCAGGCCTCCTACAACGTGAGCCGGACCGAGGGCACCCGCAAGACCTTCGATTTCATGACCCAGCGGCACCAGGAGTGCCCGCTCACCACGTATGTGCTGGCCGGGTTCTCGCAGGGGGCGGTGATCGCCGGGGATATCGCCGAGCAGATCGGTAAGGGCAACGGCCCGGTTCCCGAGAACAAGGTCCTGGGTGTGACGCTCATCGCGGACGGCCGCCGGTCCGGGGAGACCGGCGACGGGCAGCCGATCCAGGTCGGCACACCGCCGCCCGGGGTGGGCGCCGAGGTCGCGTTGAACGGGCTCACCGTCCCGGGGATCACCATGACCGGACCGCGTACGGAAGGGTTCGGCGATCTCGCCGACCGGGTGTACACGATCTGTGCTCCCGGTGACCTGATCTGCGACGCGCCGCGTAACGCGCTGAGCCCCGCCAATATCCTCGGCAGCCTCGGCACTCTCACCCAGGCGGTGGGCAATCCGGTGCACAGCCTCTATCACGGGTTCGTGGTGGATCAGGATGGGACCACCGCCACCCAGTGGGCGACGAACTGGGCGATCGGCCTGGTGGAGGGCGCGCCGTCGCCTCCGCATTCGTGATTCCGGAGCGGATCGCGGCGCCACTGTCCCATGCGGTGGCGCCGCGGCGCCGTCTTGTGACAATTCACCGCACGCAGCGTGTTCCCTCCGGTCACGCAGGCTGTAAAGTGCGCTGGTGATCGCGCATCCCGCGCCCTGCGCCGGCGGGGGACGCGCAGTGACTTCCGATATCCAGGAGCATGAGTTCATGACAGAAGCCGCCGCACCGGTGGATGAGTTGAGCGCGCTGGGGACTCCGCTGCGTAAGTTCCGTTTCGCGGCCGCGGGCGAGGGAAACAAGCAGGAGGGCGGCGCCCGCAAGTTCATTCAGACGGCGCAGCAGGCCGAGGAATACGGCTACGACACGTTCGTGGTGCCGGACCACCTCGGTGACCAGATCGGCCCGATCGCGGCCCTGGGCGCGTTGTCCCAGGCCACGTCGACGATTCGGCTCGGCACGTCGGTTCTCGCCAACGGCTTCCGGCACCCGGTTGTCCTGGCCAAGGACCTGGCCACCATCGACGTGCTCTCGAAGGGCCGGCTCGAGGTGGGGATCGGTGCCGGCTGGAAGGCCGACGAGTTCGAGGCCGCGGGCCTGGATTACGACCGTCCCGGTGTCCGCCTGGCCAAGCTGGACGAGACGCTGACCATCCTCGATGTACTGCTGCGGGGTCAGGAGTGCACCTTCGAGGGCAAGTACTACCAGGTCAACGGCATCAAGGGGACCCCGCGCCCGCGGCAGGGCCCGCGCCCGCCGCTGTGTACCGGCGGTGGTGGGCCGCGGATGCTGAAACTGGCCGCCAAACACGCCGATATCGTCTCGATCGTGCCCGTCACCACCTCGAACGGTAAGGGCCTGCTCTCGGGTATCACGCTGGAGAAGACGATCGAGAAGGTCGAGCTCATCCGGGAGGCGGCCGGGGATCGGTTCGAGCAGATCGAGCTGAACTGGGCGATCACCGCCATCGTCATCACCGACGACCGGGAGAAGACCGCGGAGATGGCGCTGACCGCGCTCGATCGCGGGCTGCATCCCGATCTGGAGGTCGACGTCAAGCTCTCTGTCGAGGAGATCCTGGACTCGCCGTATGTGGCGATCGGCACCTTCGAGGAGATCGCCGACCAGATGCGACGGGTGCGCAAGCTCACGGGGATGTCCTATGTCGGCATTTTCCCGACCCAGATGGATGCGTTCGCACCGGTGATTCCCTTGCTCCGGGAGGAGTGAGAAGCTCATCTCTGTAACATGTCTCTGGTTTGAGAACATCTAGCCGATAGCGGTCACCGCGCAGACCGCACCCCAAAGCCTGCGGGGCCGGTTCTCGGATGGAGAGCTTCCGCGGCGAAAGCGAGTCGGGGCCACACAGTAAATAACGGCTGACGTGCCGTTGCCACGTGCGCCTCGGAGGAGAAGGAATGGACGAGACTTTCGACGACTACCTGGACGAGAACGGGAATATCACCATTCCCGAAGATCGCACCCTGGTCGACCACGTCGAGAAGCACACCCGCAACGACGCGAACACGCTGGCGTACCGCTATATCGATTACTCGCGTGAGCGCGACGGCGAAGTACACGAGCTGACGTGGCAGGAGTTCGGGGTCCGGCTGCGCGCGGTGGCCGGTCGACTCCAGCAGGTCACCACTCCCGGTGACCGGGTGGCGGTGCTCGCGCCACAGGGGCTCGACTACGTGATCTCGTTCTTCGCCGCGATCTACGCGGGCACCATCGCGGTTCCGCTGTTCGATCCGGACGAGCCGGGTCATACCGATCGGCTGCATGCCGTGCTGGGAGACTGCAAACCGTCGGCGATTCTGACGGCCAGTTCGTCGGCGGCCGGAGTGCGTCAGTTCTTCCGTTCGCTACCCGCGGCGCAGCGTCCGCGCATCATCGCCGTCGACGCGATCCCCGACACTCTCGGTGACAGCTGGGTGCGCCCCGATATCACCGTGGACGAGATCGCCTACCTGCAATACACCTCGGGTTCCACCCGGACCCCGGCCGGTGTGGAGATCACTCACCGCGCGGTCGGCACGAACCTGCTGCAGATGGTCGACGCCATCAATCTCGACTGGAACTCGCGCGGTGTCACCTGGCTGCCGCTGTTCCACGATATGGGTCTGCTGACGGTGATCCTGCCCGCCGTGGGCGGCAAATTCATCACCATCATGTCCCCGGCCTCGTTCGTGCGCCGTCCCTATCGCTGGATCAAGGAGCTCGCCGCCGCCTCCGACGGCGCCGGGACCTTCGCCGCCGCGCCGAACTTCGCGTTCGAGCACGCGGCGGTGCGCGGTCTGCCGAAGAACGGCGAATCGCTGGACCTGTCGAATGTGATCGGCCTGATCAACGGCAGCGAGCCGGTGACCACCTCGTCGATGAAGAAGTTCAACGAGGCCTTCGCTCCTTACGGCCTGCCCAAGACGGCGATCAAACCCTGCTACGGCATGGCCGAGGCCACGCTGTTCGTCTCCGCGACCAAGGCCGAGGACGAGGCGAAGGTCACCTATGTGGATCGCAACGAGCTGAATGCCGGTCGGATGGTGAAGGTCGACCAGGGCAGCGATAATGCGATCGCCCAGGTGAGCTGCGGTTATATCGCGAAGTCGCAGTGGGCCGTGATCGTCGATCCGGAAACGATCGACGGCGAGGCGCGCGAACAGCCCGACGGCCATGTCGGTGAGATCTGGCTGCACGGCAACAATATGGGCATCGGGTACTGGGGCCGCGACAACGAAACCAAGGCGACCTTCCAGAACAAGATCGTCACCCCGCTCGCCGAGGGCAGTCACGCGGAGGGCACCACGCCCGAGTCCAACTGGATGCGCACCGGCGACTACGGCGTCTACTACGACGGCGAGCTCTACATCACCGGCCGGGTCAAGGATCTGGTGATCGTCGACGGCCGCAACCACTACCCGCAGGATCTGGAGTTCTCCGCGCAGGAGGCCAGCACCGCGCTGCGCCCGGGATTCGTGGCGGCGTTCTCGGTCCCGGCCAACCAGTTGCCGGCCGAGGTGTTCGCCCAGGGCAGCCATTCGGGCCTGAAGTTCGACGCCGACGACGCCTCCGAGCAACTGGTCGTGGTGGCCGAGCGGGGTCCGGGCGCCGGTAAGGCCGATCCGCTGCCCATCGCCGACGCGGTACGCGCGGCGATCTCCCAGCGTCACGGCGTGACCGTCCGGGATCTGCTGCTGGTGCCCGCGGGTTCGATTCCGCGCACCTCCAGCGGCAAGATCGCGCGCCGGGCGTGCAAGTCCGCGTATATCGAGGGCACCCTGCGCGGTGGTTACACCCAGCAGGCTTTCCCCGATGCACCTGAGGAATAGGTCCGCACCCGAGCCGGGTCGCGGCCGCGCCGACCATCCATGCCCGCGCTGCGCGGGCTGGTGCCCCGCACCGCGTACAGACAGGTAGTTTGAGGACTGATGGCTGATAACGAGGGCACGTCGCCGGAGACGACCGAGAACCTTCCCGCGGAGGCGGGAGACGGCGCCGCCGAGGTGTCCGCGGCCGCGGGCGGGGGCTCGAACCCCGATATCTCGGTCGCCGAGCTGCGGGAATGGTTGCGGCGCTGGGTCGCCGAGGCCACCGGGCAGCAGGTCGAGCAGATCACCGTGGATCGGCCGATGGAGGAGTTCGGGCTCGCTTCCCGCGACGCGCTGGCGCTGGGCGGGGAGATCGAGGAACTCACCGGCGTGGTGCTGAACCCCACGGTCATCTACCAGCATCCGACCATCGGCTCGCTGGCGGAGATCGTGGTCAACGGTCCGCCGGAACTCGTTCTCGAAGCCGATGACGATCAGTTCTACACCTCGGGATATGCCCCGGGTGAGGCGCACGATATCGCGATTGTCGGCCTGTCGACCCGGCTGCCCGGCGCGGGCGACACTCCGGAGTCCACCTGGGAATTCCTGATCAACGGCGGGGACGCCATCCGGGAGCGCCCGGCCGGTCGCTGGTCGGAGTTCCTGGAGAATCCGCAGGTGGCGCAGGCCGTGGCCGAGGGCAACACCCGCGGCGGCTACCTGGACCAGAACGTCGTCACCGATTTCGACGCCGAATTCTTCGCCATGTCGCCGATCGAGGTCGAGCGCATCGATCCGCAGCAGCGGCTCATGATGGAACTCACCTGGGAGGCGCTCGAGCACGCCCGGATTCCCGCCAGCGATCTGCGCGGGGAGTCGGTGGGTGTCTACATCGGCACCACCAGCAATGATTTCCAGCTGCTGGCCGCGATGAGCCTGGGCGAGACCGACCCGAATGTTCCGGCGTCGGCCGAGGCCTACAAGATCATGGGCAGCGTCAGCAGCATCATCGCCAACCGGATCTCCTACTTCTACGATTTCCGCGGCCCGTCGCTCGCGGTCGACACGGCGTGCTCCTCGACGCTGGTGGCCGTTCATCAGGCGGTACAGGCCCTGCGCGCCGGCGATGCCGATGTCGCGCTGGCCGGCGGTGTGAACATGCTGCTCGCCCCGATGGCCACGCTCGGGTTCGACAAGAACGGCGCGGTGGCCGAGGACGGCCGTATCAAGGCCTTCTCCTCCGACGCCGACGGCATGGTCCGCTCCGAGGGCGCCGGCCTGGTGGTGCTCAAACGCCTCGCCGACGCCGAGCGCGACGGTGACGACATCCTGGCCGTGGTGAAGGGTTCGGCGGTCAACAGCGACGGCCGGTCCAACGGTCTCATCGCCCCGAACCCCGACGCCCAGGCCGATGTGCTGCGCCGCGCCTACCGTGATGCCGGGATCGTGCCCTCCACGGTCGACTACATCGAGGCGCACGGCACCGGCACCCTGGTCGGCGACCCGATCGAGGCACAGGCGCTCGGACAGGTCGTCGGCGCGGGCCGTGCGGCGGACGCGCCGGCGCTGCTCGGCTCGGCGAAGACCAACTTCGGGCATCTGGAGTCGGGGGCGGGCGCGGCGAGTCTGGCCAAGGTGATCATGGCCTTCCGCAACGATGTGCTGCCCGCCAATATCAACTACGCCGGCCCGAACCCCTACATCCCGTTCGAGCAGGCCCGGTTGAAGGTCGTCGACGAGCCGACACCGTTCCCGCGCTACAGCGGTACCGCAACCGTCGGTATCTCCGGGTTCGGATTCGGCGGTACCAACGCCCACCTCGTGGTGCAGGAGTACAAGCCCGCCGTGCCGGTGACCGATCCGACCGGCTCGGCCGAGGATTCCGACGGCGACGAGGCGCTCGATGTGGCGACCACCGATGTGGTCGCCGAGGCCGAGGCCGTGGTGGCCGATGCCGTACCCGAACCCGAATGGTCGGCCGATCGCGCCGAACCGCTGCCGGTGATCCTCGCCGTCTCCGCCTACCTGCCATCGCGCCGCCGCCGCGCCGCCGCGGATCTGGCCGACTGGCTGGAAACCGAAGCGGGACAGCGGACCCCGCTCCCCGATGTGGCCCGCGCGCTGGCCAAACGCAGCCACTGGCGCTCCCGGGGCGTAGTGCTGGCCAAGGACCACGCCGAAGCGATCACCGGCCTGCGCGCGATCGCCGCGGGCAAACCCGGACAGGGTGTCTTCACCGCCGATGCCCCGGCCGCCCAGGGACCCATGTGGGTGATGGCCGGTTTCGGCGCCCAGCACCGCAAGATGGGTAAACAGCTCTACCTGGAGAACTCGATCTTCCGCCGCACCGTCGACGAGGTCGACGAACTCGTCCAGGACGAGGCCGGCTATTCGGTGCGCGAGATGATGCTCGACGACGCTCAGGACTGGGATATCGGCACGTCCCAGGTCGGGACGTTCACGATTCAGGTCGGGCTCGCCGCGCTGCTGCGTGCGCACGGTGCCGAACCCGCCGCGGTGGTCGGGCACTCCCAGGGTGAGGTGGCCGGCGCGTACATCAGCGGCGGACTGCCGCTCGAGGACGCGGTCCGGGTGATCTGCGCGCGTTCCCGCCTCATGCGGGAGGGCGAGGAGATGCTCACCGACGACGACGTCCGGAATATGGCCCTGGTGGAGTTGAGCGCCGACGATGTCGCCGCCATGCTGCCGGATTACCCGGATATCGAGGTCGCGGTGTACGCGGCGCCGACCAACACCGTGATCGGCGGCCCGGTGGATCAGGTCGCGGCGATCGTCGCGAAGGTCGAGGAAGCCGGGAAGTTCGCCCGCGTCCTGCAGACCAAGGGTGCCGGGCACACCTCGCAGATGGATCCGCTGCTCGGCGAACTCGCCGCCGAACTGGCCGGGATCGAACCGACGACATCGACGGTCGGCCTGTATTCCACGGTCGATAAGGAGCAGTACTACCCGCCCGGTCACGACCCGGTGCACACCGAGGCCTACTGGGTGAAGAACATGCGGCACAGCGTGTACTTCACCAACGCGGTGCGCCGCGCGGTCGACGCCGGGATCACCACCTTCCTGGAGCTGGCCCCGAATTCGGTGGCGCTCATGCAGGTACTGGGCACCACCTTCGCCGCCGGACTGCCCGACGCGCAGCTGATTCCGACGCTCAAGCGCAAAGAGGACGAACCGGCCGCGGTGATCGCCGCGCTGGCCCAGCTCTATGTGCACGGGCACGCGGTCGATCTGGCCTCGCTGCTGCCGACCGGGCCCTACGCCGATATCCCGCGTACCGCGTTCGTCCGGAAACGGTACTGGCCCAAGGTCAGCGCGTTCTCCACCGGCGGAGGCGGTATCCCGGGCGCCTCGGTGGCGCTGCCGGACGGCCGCCATGTCTGGGAGGTCCGGGCGGCCGCGGTCGACGACCTGCCCGCGCTGGTCCGGACCGCGGCGTCGCAGGTACTGGCCGATGTCGCGCTCGGCGCGAGCATCGCCCACGCCCCACTGCCCGCCACGGGCACCCTCACCACCACCCTCACCCCGCATCCCGGCGGTGCCTCCGTCCAGGTGCACGCCCGTGAAGAAGGACAGTTCCGGCTGCTGTTCGACGCGGTCGTCACCTCCGGCGCGGCGCTGCCGGTTCCGGCCACCCCCGCCGCGACCGCGACGGCAGTCGCGGAAGTCGAGACCGCCGACGTGGACACCGCCGGGTTCGGCGATCGCTGGGACCCGGAGAGCGGGCAGTCGGTGGAGGACCGGCTGGCGCTGATCGTCGCCGAATCCATGGGTTACGCGGTCGAGGACCTGCCCATGGAGATCCCGCTCATGGAACTCGGGCTGGATTCGCTGATGGCGATGCGGATCAAGAACCGGGTCGAATACGAATTCGATATCCCGCAGCTGCAGGTGTCGGCGGTACGCGATGCCAGCCTGCACGAGGTCGGCAAGGTTCTGCGCTACGCGATCGAGCATCGCGACGAGGTCCGCGAAATGGCGGAGAAGCAGGCCAGCGGTGCGGCCGGGGCGCTGGACGACAACTTCGTCGAGGCGGCGAAGGCGGCGCTGGAGGCGGGCGAGGATCCCGCCGCGGCCCTGAACCGGGACATGAGCGGATCGGCCGCGGACGCCGGGGCGGATCCGGCATCTCCGGTGGCGCCGGCCGAACCGGCGCAAGTGCCGGCCGAGCCATCCGCGATCTTCGGCGGCGGTGCGGCCGGGGAGCCGGACAGCGATAACGTTCCGCCACGTGACGCGGCCGAACGGCTCACCTACGCCTCGTGGGCGGTCATCACCGGCGAATCGGCGGGAGGAATCTTCAACACCCTGCCGATCCTGGACGAGGAGACCGCCGAAAAGCTGGCGGCCCGGCTCACCGATCGGGTGGGTGCGGAGATCACCGTGGACGAGGTTCTCGACTGCGAGACCATCGAACAGCTGGCCGATATCGTGCGCACGCTGCAGGACAGCGGTGCCGATGTGGAAGGGTACGTCCGTCCCCTCCGGGCCCGTTCCGAGGGCTCGGACGCGGTGCCCGTATTCGTCTTCCATCCGGCCGGCGGCAACACCCTGGTCTACGAGCCGCTGCTGAAGCGGCTTCCCGAGGGCACGCCGATGTACGGCCTGGAGCGGGCCGAGGGCTCGATCGAGGAGCGGGCCCGCGAGTATGTTCCGGAACTGCGCAAACTCCAGGGCGAGGGGCCGTATGTGCTGTACGGCTGGTCGTTGGGCGCCGTGCTCGCGATGGCGGTCGCGCAGCTGCTGCGTGCGGAGGGCGCCGAAGTACGGCTCGTCGGCCTCATCGACCTCGCTATTCCGGCCGAGCCGGAGGACAACAGCTCCGAAGAGCGGTTCCGGCGGATGCAGCGCTACCAGACCTTCGCCAAGAAGACCTTCAACGTCAACGGCGAACTCGACGACGAGCAGCTGCGTGAACTGGCGGACTCCTCCGATGAGGAGCAGTTCAAGATGATCAGCGATCTGATCAAGATGACCGGTGCGAAGATCCCGGGCGGGGTGCTCGAACATCAGAAGACCTCGTGGATCGAGAACCGGGCGCTGCAGCAGGTCAGTCCGACGAACTACGACGGCGACGTGGTGCTGTACCTCGCGGATCGCTACCACGACGGCGCGATCGAGCTCGAACCCCGCTACGCCGAGCGCCGGCCGAACGGCGGCTGGGACGAATACCTGCCGAACCTGGAGATCATCCACATCCCCGGCGACCACCTGCAGATCATCGATGAGCCCCGGATCGGCCGTATCGGTGCCGACCTGACCGCTAAACTCGCGCAGATCACCTCGAGTGCGGCCGGGAAAGGGAGCAAGTGAGCACGACTGCCGAGAAACTCGCCGATCTGCGCAAAAGGCTCGAACTGGCGCAGGAACCGGCGGGTGAGTCCGCTGTCGCGAAACGCGCGCGCAAGGGTATTCCCAGCGCGCGGGACCGGATCAAGATGCTGCTGGATCCGGGGTCGTTCGTGGAACTGGGCGCCCTGGTGCGCCGTCCGGGCGATCCGGACGCGCTCTACGGCGACGGCGTGGTGACCGGGCACGGCCAGGTCGGTGGCCGGCCGGTGGCAGTGTTCTCGCACGATCAGACCGTGTACGGCGGGTCGGTCGGGGAGATGTTCGGTCGTAAGGTCGCCGGGATCATGGAATACGCGGCCAAGGTGGGCTGCCCGCTGATCGGTATCAACGATTCCGGCGGTGCCCGCGTGCAGGAGGCGGTGTCCTCGCTGGCCTGGTACGCCGAACTGGCCACCCGGCAGGAGAGCCTGTCCGGGATGGTGCCGACGGTCTCGCTGATTCTCGGTAAATGCGCCGGTGGCGCGGTGTATTCGCCGATCAACACCGATGTCGTGGTGGCCACCGAGGCGGCGTACATGTTCGTCACCGGACCGAAGGTCATTCGCGAGGTCACCGGTGAGGATGTCAGCCTGGAGGAACTGGGCGGGGCCCACAGCCAGGCGCAGTACGGCAATATCCACCATGTCGCCCCCGATGAACAGGCCGCCTTCGAGTGGGTCCGCGATTACCTGTCGTATCTGCCGACCAGTTGCCAGGAGCAGCCGCCGATCGTGAATCCGGGGCTGGAACCGGAGGTCACCGATTCCGACCGGGAGCTCGACGCCCTGGTCCCGGATTCCGACAACTCCGGCTACGACATGCACGATGTGCTGCTGCGGATCTTCGACGACGGGGCGTTCCACGAATACGGCGCCGAGGCCGGCCGCAACATCATCACCGGTTTCGCCCGGGTGGACGGCCGCAGTGTCGGCGTGGTCGCCAATCAGCCCATGGTCTACGCCGGTGCGCTGGACGCCCGCGCCTCCGATAAGGCCTCACATTTCGTGCGGCTCTGCGACGCCTACGAGATACCGCTGGTCTTCGTGGTGGATACGCCGGGCTTCCTGCCCGGGGTCGAGCAGGAGAAGGTCGGCGTCATCAAACGCGGCGGCCGGTTCCTGTTCGCGTATGTGGAGGCCACCGTGCCGAAGGTGACGGTCGTGGTCCGCAAATCCTACGGCGGCGGTTACGCGGTGATGGGTTCCAAACAGCTCGGCGCCGATGTCAACCTGGCCTGGCCGACGGCCCGGATCGCGGTGATGGGCGCCGAGAGCGCGGTGAGCCTGATCGGGGCGGCGCAGATCGCGGCCGCGCCCGAGGATCAGAAGCCGGCCGTCCGCCAGCAGATGATCGACTTCTACAACGCCACGATGGCGACGCCGTGGGTGGCCGCCGAACGCGGTTTCATCGACGCGGTGATCGAACCGGCGCAGACCCGGCTGGAATTGCGCCGCGCCCTGCAGTTGCTGCGCGACAAGACGGTGATCCGCAACCCGCGTAAACACCACCTGCTGCCACTGTGACGCCACCGGTTCGGGTTGTCCCGGTGAATGACCGCGACAACCCGAACCGACGCGTGTGTCCCGCTCGGCCCGCGATCGAGTGTGGGCCTGCCGGAACGGGGCCGGTACTTCAGCCCGTGATCGTCGCGGATTCGATGACCACGTTCTCCGCCGGGACATCCTGGTGCATGCCCTGCGAGGACGTGGAAACCGCGGCGATCTTGTCGACCACCTCGGTGCCGTCGGTGACGGCGCCGAAAACGGCGTAGCCCCAGCCCTGACCCGCCGGCTGGGTGTGGTTCAGGAAATCGTTGTCCGCGACATTGATGAAGAACTGCGCGGTCGCCGAATGCGGATCGTTCGTACGGGCCATCGCGACCGTGTACTTGTTGTTCTTGAGGCCGTTGGCGGCCTCGTTCTGAATGGGCGCCTGAGTCGGCTTCTGCTGCATCTGACCGTCGAAGCCGCCGCCCTGCACCATGAAGCCCGGGATCACGCGGTGGAAAATCGTGCCGTCGTAATGCCCGGACTTCACGTATTCGACGAAATTGCGGACGGTGTCCGGCGCCTTCGCCTCGTCCAGCTCGAGGCCGATGGTTCCGTAGTTCGTGTCGAGATTCACCTTGGTCATGCCCCTACCTTTCCATTAGCGCCGCCATACCCCACGCATAAGGGGGTGTTTCCGGGCCGATTGTGCCAGCCGCCCCTCTTTACCCCGTTCCGCCGGTTTCTATGCCCCGTTCGCCGGGAGTGTTTTCCGAGGGAGTGGGTACTCGCCGGGGGCACCATCCGGCCGTGGGCCCGATGCCCAAGTAGCATGCCAGCGTGCCAGAAGTCGCCACCGCAGTACTGACGAAGACGCCACCGGAGCCGCGGACCGAGGTCGCGCCGAAAGATTTCCGGGTCGCGCGCCTCGTCGCGATCATCACCGGTGTGCTGGGCGCGTTGTTCGCGATCGCCACGCCCTTTCTTCCGGTCACCCAGACCACCGCGACGCTGAGCTGGCCGCAGAACGACACCCTGGCCAATGTGCAGGCGCCGTTGATGTCGCAGGTGCCGCTCGACCTCACCGCGACCATCCCGTGCGCGGCGGTGAACCAGCTGCCGCCGCAGGGCGGCATGCTGCTGTCCACCGCGCCGCCGCAGGGCGACCGGGCCGCGCTCGAGGCGTTGTTCGTGCGCGTCTCGGAGACCTCGGTCGATGTGGTGGACCGCAACGCGGTGGTGGCGACCGCCGACCGGGCGGAGATGGCGAACTGCACGGCGATCACCATCCGTTCCGATAACGAGCGCACCACCGCCGCGTTCGAGGGCCTGGTCCTGGCCGACGGGACCCCCAACGCGGGGCAACTGGTCGGCGACCTGCGTCCGCAGATGGTCGGTGTGTTCACCGATATGACCGGCGGCATCCCGGCCGGGCTGAGCCTGGAGTCCACGATCGACACCCGGTTCACCTCCAGCCCGACCTGGATCAAACTGGCCGCGATCATCGCCGCGGTGCTGTGCACCCTGCTCTCGCTGGTCGCGCTGGCCCGGCTGGACACCAGCGACGGTCGCGGGCACCGGCGGTTCCTGCCCGCGCACTGGCTCAAACCGACGTTCGCCGACGGCGGAGTTATCGGCACCCTGGTGATCTGGCATTTCCTGGGTGCCAACACCTCCGACGACGGCTACATCCTGAGCATGGTCCGGGTGGCCCCGGACGCGGGCTATATGGCCAACTATTTCCGCTGGTACGGCGTCCCGGAGGCGCCGTTCGGCTGGTACTACTACGTGATCCAGCTGTTCTCGGAGGTTTCGACGGCCAGCCCGTGGGTCCGGCTGCCGGCGCTGGCCTGCGGCATCCTCTGCTGGATGGTGATCAGCCGCGAGGTCGTGCCGCGGCTGGGCAACGGTCTGCGCGGCGCCCGCGCCCGGGCCTGGTTCGGCAGTGTGCCGCTGTGGACCGGCGGTCTGGTGTTCCTGGCGTTCTGGCTGCCCTACGACAACGGTCTGCGGTCCGAACCGATCGTCGCGCTCGGCGCCCTGCTCACCTGGGTCTCCATCGAAAGGGCCATCGCGACGGCCCGGCTGCTGCCGGCCGCCATGGCGGTGCTGATCGCCGCGTTCACCCTGGCCGCCGCGCCCACCGGTCTCATGTGTGTGGCGGCGCTGCTGGCCGGTATCCGGCCCATCACCCGCATCATCGTGAAACGGCATCGCGAACACGGCACCGTGGCACTGCTGGCGCCACTGGCCGCGGCCGGATTCCTGGTGCTCACGGTCGTCTACAGCGATCAGACCTTCGCCGGGATCCAGGAGGCGAACCGGGTGCGGCAGCTGGCCGGGCCCAACCTGGCCTGGTACGAGGACTACCTGCGCTACTACTACCTGTTCGTCGAGACGGTCGACGGATCGCTGTCGCGCCGGTTCGCGTTCCTGGCCATGCTGCTGTGCCTGTTCACCACCATGCTGGTGCTGTTGCGGCGGCGCCGGGTGCCCGGTATCGCGGCCGGGCCGACCTGGCGGCTGATGGGTGTGGTGTTCGGGACGATCTTCTTCATGATGTTCAACCCGACCAAGTGGACCCACCACTTCGGCGCCTACGCCGGTATCGCGGGTTCGCTGGCCGCGGTGACCGCGGTGGCGGTTTCGGCGTCGGCGTTGCGCGCGCGCAAGAACCGGGCCATCTTCCTGGCGGGCCTGATGTTCACGCTGGCGCTCGCGTTCTCCGGTATCAACGGGTACTGGTACGTGTCCAGCTACGGGGTCCCGTGGTTCGACAAACGGGTCGTGCTGGCCGGTTTCTCCTCCAACACCGGTGCCCTGATCCTGTTCGGTCTCGCGTTGCTGCTGGTGGCCTGGCATGTGCTGCGTGAGGGTTATGCGAAACCGCCGAACAGCACCCGGACCGCGCGCGGGCGCCGGGTCCGTAAATTCGCCGCCATCCCGCTGACCCTGGTGGCCGCGGCGATGGTGCTGTTCGAGGTGCTCTCGCTGGCCAAGGGCGCGTACTCGCAGTATCCGGCGTATTCGCTGGGCCGCGGCAATATCGACGCCCTCGCGGGTGAGACCTGCGGACTGGCCAACGACGTGCTGGTGGAGGTGAACGCCAACGCGGGCCGCTTGAACCCGATCGTCGACCCGGCGAATCCGCCCACCAACCCGGGCGATCCGATGGCCGGTATCGATCCGGTGGGCTTCGACCCCAACGGGGTGCCCGATGACCTGTCCGCCGACGCCGTCGAGGTGAAACCGGGTACCGGTAACACCTCCAACCAGACCGTGGGCGCGGCGTTCGCCGAAGGCCAGAACGCCGGTACCGGCGGCGGCCAGGGCACACTCGGCGTGAACGGCAGCACCGTGGCGCTGCCCTTCGGCCTGGACCCGGCCACCACCCCGATCCTGGGCAGCTACCAGGACGGTGTGCAGCAGCCCGCGCATGTGACCTCGAGCTGGTACGAGCTGCCGGAGCGCTCGCCGGACCATCCGCTGCTGGTGATCACCGCGGCCGGGCGCATCCTGTCCTACGACGACACCGGCGCCATGCAGTACGGCCAGTCGCTCACCGTCGACTACGGCAAGCGGCAGCCGGACGGTTCGGTGACCCCGCTGGGGACCTATCTCCCGCGCGATATCGGCCCCTTCCCGTCCTGGCGCAACCTGCGGGTTCCGCTGGACGAGATCGCCCCCGAGGCCGACACGGTCCGGATCGTCGCCAACGATCCGATCCTCATCGGCGACCAGTGGCTGGCGTTCACCCCGCCGCGGCTGCCCAAACTGGAGACCGCCAACGACTACCTGGGCTCGGAGCAGCCGATCCTGCTGGACTGGGCCGTGGGCCTGCAGTTCCCCTGCCAGCGCCCGTTCCGGCACGAGAACGGGGTGGCCGAGGTGCCGAAGTTCCGCGTCCTGCCGGACCGGCCGCTGGCCGTGAGTTCCACCAACACCTGGCAGGCCCAGGAGTTCGGTGGCCCGCTCGGGTTCTCCCAGATGCTGGCGAAATCCACCACCATCCCGACCTATCTGAAGAACGACTGGGGCCGGGACTGGGGCACGCTGGAACGCTACGACCAGTACTACGACGCGGTGCCCGCGCAGTTGCAGACCGGCACCGCGACCCGCACCGGGCTGTGGGATCCGGGCATGCTGCGCGTGTTCTGATCGTCGTGGCCGATGCTGACGCCGCAACTCTATGTACAATCTGATTGTCCGAATAGGTCAATAATGTACAGGGGGTTGCGGTGTCACTAACGCATATCGAGATCGACGACGACGAACTCGAAACCGCGAAAAAGCTGGGTGGGCACAAGACCAAAACAGCGGCGGTAGCCGAGGCTCTTCGTCAGTACAACCAGCGCTTGAACCGGGCAGCCGCAGTCGACTACTACTTCGAACTGGCGCGTGACTGGGATATCGAGGGCGCGGAAGCGGCACACGCAGCGGAGAAGCGTGGCGGCGCCGAGTGACCGGATACCTGGTGGATTCATCCGCGCTCTGGCGCATCCTCCGGGACCGGGCAGTTCTCGATCGCTGGCGCGAAACGCTCGCGGACGGTCAGGTCCGCTCCTGCTATCCGCAGCGCAGCGAGTTTCTCGTCTCGGCACGCAACCTGAAGGAGTACTCGGACTTCTGCCGCATGTTCGACACCCTCTATCGGGATATTGCGGTCCCGAAGGGCGCTGGACCATGGATCGGAAAGGTGCAGTACTACGCCGCCGAACGTGGTAACCATCGCTGCCTGTCAGCCGTCGACCTGCAAGTATGCGCGACTGCTGCCCACCACGGCCTGACAGTCGTGCACGATGACGCCGATTTCGTCACTGCTTCCAGGCTGGCAGTCGAGGTCCGGCAACTCAATGTGCACGAAGGCCCGTTCGACCCGGACCGGTAGCGGGTTCTCCACGCTGTGCCGTCCCGCGCATGCGTCCGCGCGGGACGGCCTGCACTAGGCTGACCGACGCCCAGTAGGTGGATCGGAGCCGGAGGTAAGTACGCCGATGACGACGAGTCGCGGCGCGCGGTTGGTGCGTCAGGTCGGGGCCGGAGTCGGCGAGGCGGTACTTGCCACGGTGGTCGCCGTAGTGGTGGTCGCCGTCGGGCTGACCGCGTTCTCGCTGGTGGAATGGCCGGCCTTCAACTCCTCCAACGTGGTGCGCGCGCTGACCACGGTGGGTCAGGTCGGCGCCCTGATACTGGTGGCCGCCTCGATCGCGCTGTTGCGGCTGCGCCGGGCCCGCCCATGGGCGAAAGTGCTCTCCTGGGCCGGGGTCTCGGCGTTCGTCACGGTGACCCTGGGGATGCCGCTGGCCGCCACCAAGCTGTACCTGTTCGGTATCTCGGTGGACCAGGAATTCCGCACCGAATACCTCACCCGGCTCACCGACAGCGCGGCGCTGCGGGATATGACCTACGCCGATCTCCCGCCGTTCTATCCGGCGGGCTGGTTCTGGATGGGCGGGCGGTTCGCCAACCTGCTCGGTATGGACGGCTGGGAGGTGTTCAAGCCCTACGCGATCGGGTCGATCGCGGTGGCCGCGGTGGTATCGCTGGTGCTGTGGTCGCGGCTGATCCGAGCCGACTGGGCGGTCGGGGTGACCGCCGCGATCACCGCGGTAGCGGTCACCTACGCGGCGCCCGAGGCGTACGGCGCGGTGATCGCCATCCTGATCCCGCCGGTGCTGGTGATGGCGTGGGGCGCGCTGTACCGCCCGGCCGAACTCGCCCGGGCCGCCGCACCCGCCACCCCTTCGCCGGGTGGCGGCGGATCGGAGTCCGAACAGAATCCCGCGACCGGGGGCTCGGTGGTCGCCGCCGGCGCGGCACCCACAGCGGGCGGTTGGGCCGCGGTACTGGGCACCGGGCTGTTCCTGGGCATGGCTGCCACCTTCTACACCCTCTACTTCGCGTTCGCGGTGTTCACCGTGGTGCTGATGGCGGTGGTCGCGGCCGGGCTGGGAGTCCGGGCGCGCTACGCCGCCCGCCCCCGCCGCCGGATCGCGGTACGCGACGGGACTGTGGACCGGCCGGTCGGCGGGATCGGGCGGGCCGTCGGCGCGCCACTGCTGCGCCTGTTCGTGATGGGCCTGGTCACGGCGCTGGTGGGGCTGCCGGTGTTCCTGCCGTTCCTGCTGCGCATGCTGGACAGCCCCCGCTTCCAGTCCGGCGGGGCCTTCCACTACCTGCCCGAGGCCGGGTCCGAACTGCCGCTGCCGATGGCGCATTTCTCACTGCTCGGCGTGTTCTGCCTGGTCGGCGTGATCTGGCTGGTGCTGCGGGCGAGTTCGTCACGGCGGGCGCAGGCTCTGGGAATCGGCGTACTCGCGGTGTACCTGTGGTCACTGCTGTCCATGCTGGCGACGGCCGCCGGCACCACCCTGCTGTCGTTCCGGCTGGAACCGGTGCTGCTGGTACTGCTGGCCGCGGCCGGCGGGTTCGGGTTCGTCGAAGGCGCCCGGGCGATCTACCAGGCGCTCAACGAACCGGCGCGGTTCCGGTGGGTGGCCATCGTGGTGGCGACCGTCGGCGCGCTGGCCTACTGCCAGGACATTCCCCACGTGCTGGCGCCGGAGATCACCACCGCCTACACCGATACCGACGGTGACGGCGTCCGCGCCGACCAGCGTGACCCGTCGGCGGTGCGCCACTACCGCCATATCGACGAGGCGTTGCGCGATCAGACGGGTCGCGAACCGGCGGGCACGGTGCTGCTCACCGGTGACACCACCTTCCTCGCCTACTACCCGTACTTCGGATTCCAGGGCCTGACCTCGCATTACGCCAACCCGCTGGCCGATTACGCACAGCGTTCGGCCGCGATCGAGCAGTGGAGCGGACTGGAGACGCCCGACGAACTGATCGCCGCGCTGGACTCCGCGCAGTGGCGGGCTCCGGATGCCTTCCTGTTCCGCCGCAGCGGCGACGACTACACGCTGCGCCTGGCCGCCGACGTCTACCCGAACGACCCGAACGTCAAGCGCTACACCGTCACCTTCCCCGCCCGTCTCTTCGACGACCCGCGCTTCACCGTCACCGATATCGGTCCGTTCGCTCTGGTTGTTCGGGATTGACGGTGTGATGCGGGGTGGGGTGGGTTTGCTCGCGAAAGTGGGGAGGTGGCCTTGCTCGCGGAGGTGGGGAGGTGACCTTGCCTGCGGAGGTGGGAGGGTGACCTTTCTCGCCAAGGTATGAAGGTGACCCTGCTCGCCAAGGTTCTGTGTTTATTGGCGCGGCTTCGCCGCGCGGGGTTCGGCCCCCGAAGCGTCTGCTGTCAGCGCTCGAGAC
>NZ_JBSFRU010000095.1:0-19160 GCF_053589395.1 Nocardia sp. NPDC003345 | reverse complement strand
CCGGCTCAGGGTCGGGCCCTGAGCCGGACGGGGGCGGTCAGACCGATGCCACCCTTTTGGCCAGGTCATCGGCGAGTTGCTCGGCGCGGTCGTGATCGGTGGCCTCCACCATCACCCGGACCAGTTGTTCGGTTCCACTGGGTCGCAGCAGGATTCGGCCGGTTTCACCCAGGAGTTCCTCGGCGGCGCGTACGGCCTCCAGAATGCCCGGGTCGGCGGTGACGGCGGCCTTATCGGTCACCGGGACGTTCACCAGCACCTGCGGCACCTTCTGGACCACCCCGGCCAGTTCGGCCAGTGGTTTCCCGGTGGCCGCCATCCGGGCCATGAGTTGCAGACCGGTCAGGACGCCGTCACCGGTGGTGCCGTATCGCGGGAAGACGACATGGCCCGACTGCTCCCCACCCAGCGTGAAACCGCCGGCGCGTAGTTCCTCGAGCACATAGCGGTCGCCGACACCGGTGGTGCGCACGGTGATTCCCGCCGCGCGCATGGCCAGATGCAGGCCGAGGTTGCTCATCACGGTGGCGACCAGGGTGTCCTGGACCAGGGTGCCCGCCTCGCGCATGCCCACGGCGAGGATCGCCATGATGGCGTCGCCGTCCACCGGCGCACCGCCGGCGTCCACCGCCAGACAGCGGTCGGCATCACCGTCGTGGGCCAGGCCGAGATCGGCGCCGTGTTCGCGGACGGCGCGCTGCACCTGCTCGATATGGGTCGACCCGCAGCGGTCGTTGATATTGAGGCCGTCGGGTTCGGCGTTGATGGCCACCACGGTCGCCCCCGCCGCGCGGTAGGCGGCGGGCCCGACCTCGGACGCGGCGCCGTGGGCGCAGTCCACGACGACGGTCAGTCCGCGCAGGTCCCGGCCGGTGACCTCGACCAGATGCTCGACATAGAGTTCATGGGTGCCGCCGACACCGAACCGGTCGGGCAGATCCGCCCCGGGGTGCCGGGCTCCGGCGGCGTTGAGCACCCGGCCGATCGCGGCGCCGGTCGGCCGGGCGAAATCGCCCGTGTTCACCCGGGCCTCGATCCGCTCCTCGACGGCGTCCTCGAGCTTGTGGCCGCCCGCGGCGAAGATCTTGATCCCGTTGTCCGGCATCGGATTGTGCGAGGCGGAGATCATCACACCGAGACTGGCCTCGTACAGGGCGGTCAGATAGGCGACGGCGGGGGTCGGCAGCACCCCTACCGGTAAGACGTCCATTCCGGCCGCGGTGAGACCGGCGGTGACCGCGGCCTCCAGCATCTCCCCGCTCGCGCGCGGGTCGCGACCGACCACGGCCACCTTGCGGTGGCCGGACCGGACGTCCGCACCCAGTACCTGCGCCGCCGCCCCGGCGACCCGCAGCGCCAGCTCCGGGCTCAACGAATCGTTGGCCAGCCCGCGTACGCCGTCGGTGCCGAACAAATGTCCCATACCTTGACCTGTCCCTCGTCAGTGAGTCCACGGCGCGCGACGACCACTGCCGAACTGCCCTCTCCGACGGCAGGCCGACGAACACCGCGGTACATATAGCACGAGAGCAGGCGACCAGACTCCGGCTGGCTGCCTGCTCTCGTAATCGACACCGGCACGTCCGCCCGCGCGTGGCGAGCGGACGGCCGATACCGGTGATATCAGCGCTTCGAGTACTGCGGCGCTTTACGGGCCTTCTTGAGGCCGTACTTCTTACGCTCGGTGGCACGCGGGTCACGGGTGAGGAACCCGGCGCGCTTGAGCGCGGGACGGTCTTCCGCGTTGACCACGGTCAGCGCCCGGGCGATGGCGAGGCGCAGCGCGCCGGCCTGGCCGGAGGGGCCGCCGCCGTGCAGGCGGGCGTACACATCGAAGGATTCGACGCGCTCGACGGTGACCAGCGGGGACTTCACCAGCTGCTGGTGCACCTTGTTCGGGAAGTAGTCCTCGATCGAACGGCCGTTCAGCACGAAGTTGCCGGTGCCCGGGACGAGGCGCACCCGCACCACGGCCTCCTTGCGGCGGCCGACGGTCTGTACGGGACGGTCCAGCGGGGCCGCGTACTCGACGAACTCGGCCTCCTCGTCGTACACCACGCCCTCGTCCAGGACCTCGGCGGCGGCGTCTTCGACAACCGCTTCGTCGTATTCGGTGAATTCCTCGGGAGCGGTCACTGGGCCACCTGCTTGATCTCGAACGGAACGGGCTGCTGAGCGGCGTGCGGATGGTTCGGGCCCGCGTACACCTTCAGCTTGCCGGCGATGGCGTTGCCCAGCTTGTTCTTGGGGATCATGCCCTTGACGGCCTTCTCCACCAGACGGTCGGGGCGGGTGTCGAGCACCTCACCGACAGTGCGGGACTTGAGGCCGCCGGGATGCCCGGAGTGGTGGTAGATACGCTTGCCGTCGCGCTTGTTGCCGCTGATGGCAACCTTGTCGGCGTTGATGATGATGACGAAATCGCCACCGTCCATATGCGGAGCGTAGGTCGGCTTGTGCTTGCCACGCAGCAGATTCGCTGCCTGAACGGCAAGACGGCCGAGCACTACGTCAGTGGCGTCGATGACGTACCACTGCCGGGTCACGTCACCCGCCTTCGGGCTGTACGTAGGCACAGTGCTTCCCTGTCTGTCGTCGGTGCTGCCGGCCAGTTGTGCGGCGAGGGCTTCCCGGCGGCCGGTTGAGACCCGGGACTCGGTGTTCCGCACACCAGCGGACCACGATACCAGTGCCCTATCGAGCCCGGAAATCGGCCCGGAGCGGGTCAGACGTCGAACGGAGCCCCGGGGTCGGCGACACCGGGGCGTCCGGGCACCAGGTATCGCAGGGTGTCGATACCCGGCCGCTCACATCCGTCCAGGTCCTGCTCGGCGGGTTCGGGCATCCGCTCCCCGGCGGAGGGCGCGGAGGGAACGCGGGCGTAGAGCGACCGCCCGCCGGTCTCCCCGGGCTCGGCCGAGCCGGGCGGTTCGATCATCACCCGCGGCATCGGTACACAGCCGGCCGCGGTGACCGCACCCAGCGCCGTATCCGGATCGGCGGGCCGGACCACCTCGCGCTCCGGTGGCGCGGCCTGCGCCTGCGCGATACCGGACCCGTCGGCGCCCCAGACCGAGGCGGCCAGCGCGGCCGCGCCGATCACGGCATGCGCGCCGAACAGGTTGTCCTTCATCTTGTTCCAGAGCTTGCCCTTGGGCTTGTCGCCCTCCTGCTCCGGTGGTGTCTCGCCGGCGCCCGGCGGCCGGTCCGCACCGGTGGGCCCGGGGCCCGGATAGCCGGCCGGCCGGTTACCGGTATCGGGCTCGGGTGGCCTGGTGAAGCGGCTGGCGGGTCCGGATATCGGCGGCGGCAGGTCCCCGCGGTCGACCTTCACCGTCGGTTCCTGCCCCGAGCCGGGTTCCGGCGGGCCGGGCGGCCGATCGGCGGAACCGTACGGCGACGGGCCGGGCGGTGCTCCACCGGGCCGTGGATCGGCGCCCTGGGGGCCGGGGCCGGTCGGAGGCCGATCGGATCCCCCCGATGGACGGTAGGACCCACCCTGGTCCGGAACGGGTCCCGGTGGATACTGCGCCGGACCCTGCGGGTTGCCGCCGGGCCGTCCGGGCACGCCCGGATCCTGGCCGATCCCGCCGGGCTGCCCGGTGCCGCCGGGCGCCGCCGGGTTCGGCCGGGCGGCGGGCGGGTACGGGCCACCCGGTGCGGGCTGCCCGGGACCCGGTACCGCGTAACCCGTGCCCGGGGCCGCGCCCGGCGGCGGGGCGGGGTTCGGATACGCCTCGGGTTCTTCGTCGTCCTCGCTCTCGGTGACCAGCAGATGGGTCGCACCGAGCACGAGCGCGTGCATGGGATGCTCGGCCTTCTTCAGGCGCTGTCCCAGATGATTACGGAAGGCGAAGCGCAGGGTCTCGTTGAAAACCACCTGCCCCGCCAGCAGCACCGTCGAATTGTCCGCGCCCATCGCCCGCGCCGCCGCCATGACCTCGATCACCGTGTCGTCGGCGATCCGCGGATCGTGGGTGGACTCGGGATCGATGGGCACATACACCGATTCGGTGGGCCGCTCCTCGTCGCCGTGTACCGCGACGACCAGGACATTGGCCCGGCCGTCTACCACCTGGCCGTCGAAATGCACCGCGGTCGCGCCGAGCCCGTCGGGCAGCGCGTGATCGGGCGGCCGGACCAGCCCGAGCGCGCGGACATACCCCGACAGGGCGATGGACTCCGGGATCGGTTCCACTTCGACATCGAGTTGTTCGACCAGCCGGGCGTAGGCGTCGATCTTCGCGTCGGGCCAGTCGTCCGGGTACGGCAGAGCGACCACATCGGGCTTACCCCGCAGATAGCTCCCGACCGCAGCCAGCGGGTTGTAGAGCCGGGCGCGGAACACGAGGTCGGCCGGCCAGGTCGCGCCGGCGATGACGATCTGCGGGTGCCCGAGGATCTCACGCACATCCGGGATCGCCATCCCCAGATCGGGCCGCTGTTTGTCCACGCCCGCGGTGTAGAGCCGGCCGGAGGCGTCGGCCAGCAGATAGGCGGGCGGGTTGTAGCTGCCCTCGACCTGTACTGGGCGGATGGGCACGCCGGATCCGCCCGCGGCCACGGACACCACATCCCACCCGAGATGTACCGCCCCAACTCGCACCATCACAGGCATCAGTGTGCCTGGTGTGCGGTCGTCGCGCTCGCCGCCCCCACCCACGGGTGGAGCGGGCAGGCCGCGGGGCCGGTCACCGGTCTCATCCGGCCGACTTCTTCAGCCGCAAGCGGCTCCAGGTGAGCAGCGCCAGCACCACCGTGATGGCCACCACCATGCCGATATCCAGGAACCATGCGCCCCGCGCGTGCTCCCAGAACCCGTCTTGTTGCGATTGGACGAACAGTGCGCGAACATCCACCGTCGACGCCGCCGCGGCATAGCCCCAGCGCGACGGGAACAGCCAGGAAACCTGCTCCAGCACTACACGGTCGGTCACCGGGATCAGACCGCCGGCCATGACGAGCAGACCCATGATCGCCACCACCAGCAGCGGCATCACCTGTTCGCTCGATTTGGCCAGGCTCGACAGCAGCAACCCGAAGACCACGCAGGCGACCGCGGTGGTCGCGATATCCAGATAGAGTTCGGCGCCGCCCACGGCCAGTACCGAACCTTCCTCGGGCCGTTTCTTGCCCAGCAGTACGAAACCGATCATGACCGCCGACTGCAGCAGTACCGCGAGACCGAAGATCACGACCTTGGCGGTGAGGTAGGCCCCCGGGCGCAATCCGACGGCCCGCTCCCGGTGGAAGATCGTACGTTCACCCACCAGGTCGCGCACCGAGAGCGTGGCGCCCATGAAGCAGGCACCGAGAATGAGGACCACCAGCAGCTGTTGCGGTTCGGAGCTGCCCGCGCGGATGAAACTGCCGTCGTCGGCCTGCGTCAGCGGTGGTTTCGAGAAGCCGTATTGCCCGGGCACCACAAGCGACAGCCCACCGAGGACGAACGGCAGCAGCACCAGGAACGCGAGATAGCCGCGGTCGGCCAGGATCAGCCGGATCTGGCGCCGGGCCAGCGTCGAGAACTGTTTCCAGGCCCCCGATTGCGGGGGTGAACCGGTACCGCCCTGCTGCGCCGCGGGCGGTGGTGGCGGCGGCAGGGCGGCCTGGCGTGAGCGGAAGTGCGCGAACGCCGCGTCCGGGTTGGCCGCGACATCGGCGAAGATCTTGGCCCAATCGCTGGTGCCCAGTGTGGATTCCACTCCGGCGGGGTTACCGGCGTAGGCGGTCTTACCGCCGGGCGCCAGCAGCACGACCTGGTCGCACATATCGAGGCAGGCGACCGAGTGGGTCACCACGATCACCACGCGACCGGCGTCGGCGAGTTCCCGCAGCATCATCATGACCTGGCGGTCCAGCGCGGGGTCGAGTCCGGAGGTCGGTTCGTCGAGGATCAGCAGCGACGGGCCGGTGAGTAGTTCGAGCGCCACCGACGCGCGTTTGCGCTGCCCGCCGGAGAGCCGGTCCACCCGGGTGTCGGCGTGCTCGGTGAGCGAGAGTTCGCGCAGCACACCGTCGATCACCTGCCGGCGATCGTCTTTGGACGAGTCGGGCGGCAGCCGCAGTTCCGCCGCGAAACCGAGGGCCTGGCGCACCGTGAGCTGACGATGCAGCACATCGTCCTGCGGGACCATGCCGATCCGGGAACGCAACGCCTGGTATTCGGCGTGCAGGTCGTGGCCCTCGAAGGTCACCACGCCGCCGGAGGGCCGGGTACTGCCCGCGATCAGCCTGGAAAGCGTGGATTTTCCGGCGCCGGACGGGCCGATCAGCGCGGTGAGGGTTCCGCGACCGGCCTGCATGTTGACATCGACCAGCAGCTGTTTGTTGCCCTCGACCGTGAACCCGACCCCGTGCACGCCCAGGCCCTGTTCGGCGACGGGCCGCTGCCGGTGCACCAGCGTGCCCTGCTGCACCTCGAAGTCGATGTTGCCGATGGTGATGATGTCGCGTTCCCGCAGCACCGTGCGCTGCTGACGGACACCGTTGACGAATGTCCCGTTGGCCGATCCGAGGTCCTCGAGGACCAGGCCCTCGGCGCCGCCGGCGAGCCGCGCGTGCTTACGGGAGGCCAGCGGATCGTCGACCACGATCTGGTTGTCGGAGGTACGGCCGATCGTCAGGCCACCCGGCGGCAGCCGGTCCGCGCGGGCCACCGGACCCTCCGTGGCGCGGTGGCGTACCGGCGGAACCGCCGCCACACTCGCCTTGGCGGTCATGTTCACATTGGCGGGCCGGTGCTGCTGGTCGACCGCCGGCTGCCCGCCGGTGCCGGGGGGCTGCGGCCGCGACGGCTGCCTGCCGCGCGGCGGAGTCGGCTGCGGTTGCGGCTGGTGCGGGGTGGGGTACGGCGCGTTCGGAATGGGCCCCGATCCCGGCCCCCGGGGCGGCGGAACCTGGGGTTGCGCCCCGGACTGCGGGCGATTCGGCGGGGCCGGTGGCCGCTGCTGCGGCGGGGCCGGAGTCCGCGGCAGTTGCTGCGAAGGCCGCTGCTGCTGCGGCCGGTGCGGCGGCTGCTGCGGCGGCGGCTGGTGCTGTGGCGGCTGCTGCTGCGGGACCCCCGACGGAACCAGCCACAGCAGCGGCCCGCTGATCGCGTCACCGAGCCTGACCTGGGTCGGCCGGTCGATCGGTACGGGCGGACCGACCCGGCGCGCATCGACGAACACCCCGTTGGTACTGCCGTTGTCGGTGAGTACCCAGGCTCCCGACTGCCAGGCGAGCGTCGCGTGAACCCGCGAGACCAGCGGACTGTCGACGAACAGCGTCACCTCGGGCGCGCGGCCCAGGGTGATCTGCTGACTCGAATCGAAGACACGTTCGGTTCCATCATGGCGCACCGTGATGGTGCGCACCCCCGGTGCAGACATGCAGCGGATACTATTCCATTACCCGGGCATCGGAGGTGCCCCCGCTGAGGGGCCCACTTCCCCGTTCCGGCGGGAAATGCCAGCACCGTATCGGCCGAATTGGGGGAGGATCCATGCCGAGATTCCGGGCCGTGGCCGTGGCCGTATCGGCGTTGTGCGCGCTGTTGCTGGTCACCGGGTGCACCCGGTCGGTCGACGGCCGGGCGGTCTCCATCTACGACAACCCCTTCCAGGTCGCCGGGCTGCCGACCACGAGCGGCCCCAGCGGTCCCCGGGAGAACGCTCCGGCGCCGGGGCTGAGCGCGCGCAACGGTGACGGCGGCGAGATCGACACCCTCGCGCTGAACGCGGTCACCGATGTCGAGGCGTACTGGAGCGAGCACTACGACGCCGAGTTCGAGGGCGACTTCGAACCGGTGCAGAAGCTCATCTCCTGGAGTGCCCGCGATTCCCGCAAGGATTCGGTGGAGTTCTGCACCGAATCGACCTACCGGATGGTCAACGCCGCCTACTGCCGGCTCGACAATTCGATCGGCTGGGACCGCGCGCTGCTGCTGCCCACCATGGCCGATACCTTCGGGAAGATGGCGGTGGTGATGGTGATCGCCCACGAGTACGGGCACGCCATCCAGAACAACGCCGATATCGTCGACGACGACGATCCGGTGATCGTCAAGGAACAGCAGGCCGATTGTTTCGCCGGCGCGTATATGCGCTGGGTGGCCGAGGGCAAATCGGACTACTTCACCATCAATACCTCCGACGGCCTGAACTCGGTGCTCGCGGCGACAGTGGCGATCCGCGATTCCGACCCCGACGATCCGGAGAGCGTGCACGGGTCGGCCTTCGAACGGGTGACCGCGGTGCAGATCGGGTTCACCGACGGCGCCAAGGGGTGCAAGGGCATCGATATGGACGAGATCGAACAGCGCCGTGGTGATCTGCCGCAGAGTTTCGACGGCGCCTCGGGGGAATTCGAGATCACCCAGCAGAGCCTGGTGGAGCTGGGCAAGGCGCTGGCGGTGATCCTGCCGACCGACGAGGAGCCGACCTATTCCTACGACGGCGCCGAGGTCCGGTGCCGCGACGGTGTCTCCACCGAACCGGTGACCTACTGCCCGGCGAGCAATACGATCGCCACCAATGTCGAGGGTCTGGCCGAACGCGGTACCGCCGACGACGATTCCGATGTCCCGCTACCGGTGAAGGTGACCGGCGACTACAACGGCTACGTCGTATTCATCTCCCGCTACACGCTGTCGGTCCAGAAGAACCGGGACCAGGATCTGGTCGGCGCGAAGACCGGGTTGCGGGCCGCGTGCCTGTCCGGGGTGGCCACCGGCGAACTCGCGCAACCGGGGCGCTCCCAGGGCGATATCACCCTGGCGGCGGGCGATCTGGACGAAGCCGTCTCCGGTCTGCTCACCGACGGGCTGGCCGCCAGCGATGTCGAGGGTAAGACCGTGCCGAGCGGGTTCTCCCGCGTCGACGCCTTCCGGGCCGGGGTGCTGGGCGGCGAGGAGACCTGCAGCGCCCGGTACGAATAGGCGTCAGGATCCGAACGGCGGCGGCGCGGCGGATTCGTAACGCAGCATGCGCTGCCCGATGAGGATCTCGGTGCCCGGAACCAGGACCACCGGCTGATACGGCGGTACCCGGACCCATTCGCGGTAGCCGGTGGCGCGGGTGCGGGTGCCGTTGGTGGAGCCGCGGTCCACCAGGGTCACATCCCAGTTGACCAGCAGTAGTTCCGCGTGGGCCCGCGACATTCCGCCGGAGTTGTCCACGACCGGTAGCGGTGTGAGCCCGCGTCGCGCCTGTTCCGAGCCCTCCGGGTCACGACCCAGCACGGAATCGGCGTCGAGCAGATAGGTCGCGCCGTCGTCGAGGACCAGGATGCCCAGCGGCGGCCGCACCACCTCGATGAGCGGCTGGGTCTGGTCCACCGGCATCCCGCAGACGCTGCAGAAGGCGGCCCGGGGATCGGTGGGATGGGCGCGCGCGCATTTGAATCCCATGACCTTCACCGTGAGCGCGGCGCCCTTGGCCGTGGCCTCGGTCCGGCGGCGCAGCTCCGCGTCCAGCGGCGGTACGCGGCGCTCCGGCGGACCGTGTAGCGGGGGCCCCGGGGACACCGGCAGGTCCACCCGCGGGGTGGGGTGCGCCGGCAGCGGGCGGCCGGCCGGGTCGCCGTGGCGCGGGCGCGATTCCGAGGTCTCGTCGAATTCACCGGGCACCGGGGGCCCGCCCGGCGGGCCGCTTGCCGGTTGCCGGCCGCTGATCTCGGTTTCGGCGTGATGTGCATCGGTGGCCGGCGTCCGCGATCCGCCGGTGGATTCGCTCCCGGCGACGGTATCGCCGCGCTGCGAGAGTTCCACACTGTCGAGCATGGGCGCGGCAGCCGCGGTCGGGACATCGTCCGCGACACCGGGCGGCGCCGGACCGGGTTCGGCGGTAACGGCGGCCGGGGTCCGGAGCCGGGGCGGCCCGGTGGTTCCCGGTGGCTCCCCGCTCGCCGGGATACGCGCGATCCCGGCCGTCGCCGCGGAGCCGTCCGAGATCGTGAACCCGCTCGTGTCCGAGACCGCAGGCCCGCTCGCGGGCACCCGCGGCGTTTTCCGGTCGAGTGAGATACCGCCCGATACGGGCGCGACGGGGGTCCGCCCGGCGCGCGCGGGCGGGGACCAGGCGATCACCCCCGCGGCCTCGGCGACACCTTCGACCAGCCGGCCGATCCCCCGGGCGGGTGGAAGTGCGGGCAGGGCGTCCGCGGAGCCGGTGTCCTCGTCGACGAACAGCGCGACCGCGCGTGCGGGCAGCACCGCGGCGCGGTCCACGGTGAATACCGCGTCGCGGCCGTGGAAGTACTCGGTGCGGGGGCCGTCGACCAGAGCGGTGACCCCGCCGTGCAGGAAGATGGCGACCCGGTCCGGGCCTGCCGCGGACAGGATGCCGAAATCCACCGGCGCGCCCCGCCCGGTCCGATCGGCCTGGGCCATGAGCCATCTGGTCGCCGCGCGGGCGATCAGCGCCCCGGGTTCGTCGGGCCGGTGCGTGGCGGCCTCGTGCACCAGTTCGGCGAGGGCGACGAGCGCCCGCAGTGCGGGGGCGTCCTCGGTGGGCCTGCCCTGTCCCCTATGCGCCACCAGCAGCACCGCACCGGCCACCCGCGCCGCGACATGCGGCCCGGGCACCACCTCGACCTGCTGATCCCGCATTCGGATCAGCCTTCGCCGCGGGTACGCCCGGTGTTGTCTGCCATCAAACCAGGGTATGGCACGGCCGCGGAGGGTCGCCGTGAGCGGGCCCCCGGGGGCAGCGCGGCGAGCGGTCCTCCCCGGGATCACGGCGGGTCGGGTAACTTCGACATCGCAGCTTCGATCGGAACGAGGGGCCGGCCATGGTTCGGATATCGCGCGCCACCACCGTCACCGCGGCCATCGCCCTGCTGGCGGCCGGCCTGACGGCCTGCGTGTCCGTTCCCGGAAGTCCGGTACCCGGGGAGATCGACGTACGGACGCTCGCCGTCGGCGATTTCCCGGTCGACCGGTTCACCTACCCCCAGGACGCGGGTGACCACGGCCTCGTGCTGGAAGGTATCCGGATGTCGGAGGCGGTGGCGACCAGTACCCAGATCGATCCGTCGATGAAATACGGCCGGGGCTCGAAGGTGCTGCCGGATACGGCCACCGCGATCGATTTCCTGGCCAATGTGTCCGAACCGATCCTGAAGAATCGCAAGATGCTGGTGGGCTACATGGCCAGCGGCGCCGATCGCGACGACCCCGAGGGCCGGACCCGCCCGAACCCGGACGCCACCGCGATCACATTGGTGGCGTTGCGTTTTCCGGACAAGGCGAGCGCCGGGAAGGCGGCCACCGAACTGGAGGCCGCCGATATCGCGGTCTCACCGGACAACCGGCCACTGAAATCGAAGAAACATCCCGGCGCGCTGGTGCACTGGCGGCCGGGCGTCGCCAATATCGGGGCCTTCCTCGCCCATGAGGAATTCGTGATCTCGCTGTTCGTGCAGCGGCCGAAGCCCGATAGCGCCGATCTGGTGTCGTGGGTGGACAAAACGCTCACCGCCCAGCTGGACCGGCTGGGCCGGTTCCGCCCGACTCCCACCGCCGATATCGCCGATCTCCAGGTCGATCCGGAGAACCTGCTGTCCCGGGTGCTGGTCGCCGACCGGCAGGGGCAGGTTCCCGATCCGGACAGGTTCGCGATCTACGGCCCGAACTATCTGATCAACGACGCCGACGATCAGATCGCCCGCGCCCGGCTACTGGAACGGTCCGGGTTCGAGCGCACCGCCTACGCCGACGGGAGTTCGGTGGCCCGGGTCCGCGACGCCGCGGGCGCGCCGGTCCTGGTGGACGGTTTCGTCGAATCCGCGGGCGAAGTGTACGGCCCGCGGCCCGCGCCTGCGGATATTCCGGGCGCGAAATGCCTGGAGCTCAATGAGAAAGGCGATCCGCAGCGCCAGTATCGCTATCGGTGTTTCGTGCCCTACAAGCGATACGTGGGCGTCGTCTCCAGTGATGACGAATCGGAGATCGAGCAGAAGGTCTCGGCGCAGTACGCCCTGCTCGCCAATAGCCTGTAGTCGCCCGCGACACGCCCCGCGGAGGTCGTAATTCGTTGTGGCGCGGACACTCTCGATACCCGGCGCGGTGGCCCGATTTGGCCGCTAGGTCAGGCTAGCCTTACCGTGTTCTGCGTCTCATCGCGGCGTCGGTGCCGAACGGTCATATAGCCGCCCACCAGTACATCGAGTGTGTTATACCGATTTGCTATCTCTCGCCGTGGTTAGGTAACCCTTGCCTGGATACGGCAGACGCACTACCTTCGCTCTTCGACTCGTCAGCACGGTACTCCGACCACGATTCCGAGAAGGGGAACTTTGGTGAAAAGCGTTCTCTCCGAACGTAAGACGCTTCACCCACCTATTATCGAAGATATCGAGCACCGTGAGTTATCCGAGACCGCCGGACGGGCGGTGCGTGAACTGGCCGCCGAGATCGCGCTCACACTGACCACCGGGCGAGCCGGACGCACCCTCGCCGATCCGGCACTGCCCGCACTGATCGAGGCGCGGGTCGCCGATCTCCCGGACGAGATCCATACCGCGGTCCGGCCACCGGCCACCACCGCCGGCGCCTGCGTCCTGAGCCGGCTGCCGCTCACCGACGACGAAATCGGCCCCACCCCACCGGATTGGGAGACGGCGACCGCCTGGAGCGCCGATCCGGACCGCCCGGGATCGTCGTTCGAATGGGATATCGCCATGCTGCTGCTCGCCGCGGCGGCCGGTGAGCCCTTCGGCTGGGCGGGTCAGCAGGACGGCCGGTTGATCAACAACATCGTTCCGGCCGCCGGGCACGAATTCGAACAGTCCGGGGCCAGCAGCACCGTCCTGCTCAGCCCGCATACCGAGGACGCGTTCCACCCGCTGCGGGCGAATCTGCTGATGCTGGGCTGCCTGCGCAATCCCGACCGGGTGGGCACCACCGTGTCCTCGGTCCGCCGGGCGCACCTCTCGCCCGCCCAGCGCGCGGTCCTGTGCGCACCCACGCTGCCGATCCTGCCGGATGTCTCCTACGGGTCGGGATTCGACCGCGCCACCGCTGTCTCCGTTCCCACGTTGTGGAACGCACCCGGCGGTGCGGGCGGAAGTGATGCGCTCACCATGCGCTACGACCCGGCCTACACCCCGCTCGACGAAGCCGGCCCGGACTTCCGCGCGGCCTACGCCCACCTGGAACGCGAACTCGAAAGAGTCTGCGTCCTCGCCACGCTGCGCCCCGGTGAGCTGCTGCTCATGGACAACGATGTGACCGTCCACGGCCGCGTCCCCTTCACCGCCCGCTACGACGGCACCGACCGCTGGCTGAAACGAGTGAATATCCGGCTACCCGAACGGCCCCGCCGCGCAGCCGAATCCGGGGAGAATGGATACGGTCAGCAGATCGTCGCACCCTTCGCGCCACCGTCGTCGCACCGGGTGCGAGCAGAGCGGAACGGTGCAGCAGATGATCGAGGATCCGTTGAGCACACGTGACCGGGCGACTCCCCTGCGCGTCCTGAGCCGCAGCGACCTGGCCGATGTCCCGGTGGCTCCGGCCGATGTGGTCCGGGCCGTCGAAGAGGCCTATATCGCCTTGGCGGCGGGTGATTCCGATAATCCGCGCAAGCTCAGCGTCGCCAATCCGGACGGCTGGTCGGTCGCCTACGCGATGCTGGGCCGGGACGGGCGACGCCGGGTGGTCGCCATGAAGAGCTCCTACAAGTTCGACCCCGGCCACGACCGCACCACCAAGCGGTACTACACCACCATCACGCTGTACGACGACACCACGGGCGCGCCCATCGCGATGATGGACTGCTCCCGGGTGGGGGCCCTGCGCACCCCGGCGGTCTCGGCCCTGCTGGTGCGCGAAACCCTGTCCCGGGACGCGGATACCGTGCTGCTCGTCGGCACCGGTACCCAGGGCCGCAACGCGCTGCCGCATCTGCTCGCCGCGAATCCGCAATTGCGCAAGTTGATGCTCTACGGCACTCATCCCGAGGGAATCGAAGCGGTACACCGGCAGCTCGCCGAATACGCGCCGCATGCCCTGCTGGATACCGTCGACGATCCGTACGACGCCGCCCGCGGCGCCGACGTCGTCCTGGCGACAGCGGGGCCGGGCACCGAGGTCGCGATCGAATCCGAGCACCTCAAACCCGGTTCGGTCGTGGTGCTGGTGGGGTACGGACTGGCCCCCTCGACCCTGCGCGACGCCGACCGGGTGGTCGCCACGAGCGCCGAGCAGATGGCCCTGACCGGGACCGATATGGCCGACGAGAACGGCGTGCTGCGGCGGGTGGATGCCGAGCTGCCGCAGATCCTGAGCCGCCGCGCCGATGCCCGTCGCGGCCCGGACGATCGGATCTTCGTGTACAACAGCGGCTTGGTCCTCACCGATATCGCGGTAGCGCACGCGCTGGCCGAACGCGCCATCGCCGAAGGTCGCGGCACCGAGGTAGCGCTATGGGATTGACCGGAGCCGACGCCCCCGCCGGAGCCGGTACCGAACCCCCGGACGGCTACGCCGATACCGTCGCCGCACCGGTCCCGGCCCACCGCGATCTCTGGGAACAGCGGATTCTCGCTGATCCCCGGTTTCTCGGCGATATCGCGTTCGCGGTGGGCGGCCCATTTCATCTGATGTACCCGCCGCGCGTGGTGGCGAATATCCGCGCGTTCCAGGATGTTTTCACCCGGCACGGTGTGACGGGCGCCGTCTACTACGGCAAGAAGGCGAACAAAGCGGCCTGCGTCGCCCGCGCCTGCGCCACAGCCGGCGCCGGCGTGGATATCGCCAGCACCGGCGAACTGCTCGCCGCGCTGGGGCAGGGTGTCACCGGCCCGGAACTCATGGTGACCGGCCCCGAGAAATCCGGGGAACTGCATTGGCTGGCCGCGCGGCACGGCTGCCTCGTCGCGGTGGACAGTATCGGCGAACTGGAACGGCTGGCCGCAGTGGACATTCCGGTCCGTGTTCTGCTGCGCGCGCTACCGCCCGCCTCCGCCAGCCGGTTCGGAATGACGGAGGGCGAACTCGATCATGCGATGGCCGCCACTACCGGATTCGCGTCGATAACTCTGGAAGGTTTCAGTTTTCATCTTTCCGGATACGACGCCGGGCCCCGGGCGGAATTGGCCGGGCAACTGCTGCGGCGTTGTCTGGCGGCACGTACCCAGGGGCATCCCGCGACCGTGGTGTCCGTCGGCGGCGGTTTCGGGGTCGATTACGTACCGGCGGCCGGCTGGTCGGATTTCCACGCGGGTGTCAACCGGCGGTGGTTCCATTCCGGACGTGGATTCGAGTCGTACTATCCGTATCACTTTCCCGAACCCGGCCCGGAGATGCTGGCCGCGATCCTGGCCAGCGACGACCTGGCCGGCCGATTGCGGCGCAGTGGGACGACCCTGGCGATCGAACCCGGCCGGGCCCTGCTCGACCGGGCCGGCAGCACGGTATTCCGGGTGCAGGGGAGCAAGGTCCGCCACGAACACGGCCGGCCCTACCGGATCCTGACCGTGGACGGCTCCAGCCTCAGCCTGTCGGAACAGTGGTTCGGGAGCGAATACCTGCCCGACCCGGTGCTCTGGCCCGAAGGCCCCGGCGTCCCGACACCCACGGTGGTGGGCGCCGCCACCTGCCTCGAATCCGACATGCTCAGCTGGCGCCGGATACCGCTGCCGCGGCCCGCCGCCGACGGCGATCTGCTGGTCTACCCCAATACCGCCGGGTACCAGATGGATTCCAACGAATCGCCCTTTCACGAATTACCTCTCCCACCGAAGGTGGTGCTGTCCGAGACCTCGGACGGCCGGTATCGCTGGGCACTCGATCACACCTGTCGATGAGGCCGTCAGCCCCGGCCTCCGCACTGCCCGCTATCGATATCCAGGAGATCCGCCATGCCTCTCGTCACCCGTGTCACGGACCTGATCGGCCGCACCCCCCTCTTCGAATTGGCGACCACCGCGTCCGGGACCCGATTATTACTGAAACTCGAGCAGTTCAATCCGACCGGCGCCGCGAAGATTCGTATGGCTCGTGAAATGGTTCTGGATGCGGAGCGCCGGGGATTGCTCGGCGCGGACGGGCATATCATCGAATCCACCTCGGGAAATACCGGGCTCGGTCTGGCGGTGGTCGCCGCCGAACGCGGCTACCGCTTCACGGCGGTGGTCGACCATCACGCGAGCAAGGACAAATTGCGGGCGATGCGGGCAATGGGTGCCGAACTGGTGTTCGTCGCCGATGCCGACGACGACGCGCTCGCCACGTCCGCCCGCGAGGACCATGCCGAGGCCATGGCGGCCGATGATCCGGACGCGTACTTCACCGAGCAGCACAACAACGATGCCAACGCCGTGGGGTACTACGCCGTGGCCGACGAATTGCTCGCCGAAGTGGACCGGGTGGATATCCTGCTGTCCGCGGTCGGCACCGGGGGATCACTGTTCGGCACCGCGACCAGGCTGCGCCAGCTGGGCTGCGTCCCCCGGGTGGTCGGGGTGGAGCCCGTCGGCTCGATCGCCTTCGGCGGCCCGGGCGGACCCTACTGGCAGTCGGGCACCGGAACCCCGCCGGGCGCCACCATCGGGACCGCGGTGGACTACGACCTGCTCGACGAAGGGGTAAAGGTCACCGACCGGGACGCGTTCGCGACCTGCCGCGCGATCTCCCGTCAGCTCGGCCTGATGCTGGGCGGATCGGCCGGCGGATCGGTGCACGCGGCGCTGACCAGGCTCGAGGAGTTCCCGCCGGGGTCGACGGTGGTCACGATCGTCTGCGACGGCGGCGAGAAATATCTCGATACCGTTTTCGACGACGACTGGATGGCGGCCCGCGAACTCCTCGACACGGCGGCCGAACGCGATGTCCACGCCATGCTGAACCGTTATGCTCCCGCGGGCCGCGGAAGTCATCCGGTTGGCGCCGCGGTTCTGGGCAATACCGAGTCCGGAACCCCTCGCGCGGTCCGGACTGCCCGGTCCGCCGGCCGCCACGACCACGACGACCAGACGGAGGAATCGGACACGATGGTGCGGGCCCGGTGATCAGCACACCCCCCTCGCGAAACCGTCCGGGCAACGCCCGGCGCCCGGCCTCCGACGGCGGGCACCCCGATGCCGCGGATATTCGGCGGCGCACCGCCCCCGACCCCCGGCGGCTGGCCACTGTCGACCCCCGGCGACTCGCCACTGTCGATGCCCGGCGGCTCGCTGCCCTGGCCTCCCCGATCGCCCTCACCCAGCTCGCCCAGGTCGCGGTGTCGACCACCAATATCGCCCTGATGGGCAGCCTGGGAGTACGCGCGGTGGCGGCCGGGGGGCTGGCGCTGGTGCTGTTCAACCAGATCCGCACCATGTGCGTCGGCCTCATCACCGGCAGCGGAAATCAGATCGCGGGCGCGGTGGGCGCCGCGGAGAAACGCGGAACCGATCCCGACCCCGCCGTCCGTGACGTGGTGCGGTCGAGTTTCCTCATCGCCACCGCGTCCGGCCTGCTCGGCGGCGCGATCCTGATCGGCCTGGGCTGGTCGCTGCAGTGGCTCGGCCAGGACGCCGGGGTGCTGGCGGACGCGCGCCCGCTGCTGGTGGCGCTGGCTCCCGGCCTGCTGCCCTGTCTGTGGTTCCAGGTACTGCGCCAATACACGGTGGGAATGCAACGGCCTCAGGCCCTGCTCCCGGTGACCCTCGGATCCATCGCGGTCAATCTGGTCCTCGCGATGGCACTGATCCACGGCTGGGCCGGACTGCCAGCGATGGGGCTCACCGGTATCGGCGTCGCGACCTCACTGGTGTTCCTGCTGATGTTCGCGGTGTTCTGGATGATGGTGCGGCGCGACACCGAACTCGGGCGCACCCTCCCGGTGCGGCCGCTGCCGGTACGCAAGCGCACCATCCTGACCGAATTGCGGCTGGGCACCCCGATCGCCCTCACCTACGGCTCCGAAGCCGGGATGTTCTCGGTACTGGCGCTGGTGATGGGAGCGCTCGGCCCGGCCGCGCTGGCCGCCCACAATGTGGTCTACCAGGTGATCTATATCGTGTTCCAGGTCGCCATCGGTATCTCGCACGGCGCGTCGGTGCTCGTCAGCCACAGCGTCGCCCGCGACGAGACCGCACCGGCCCGCGGGCTGGCGTGGCTGTCCCTGCGGTTCGCCGCGGTGATCGCGGCGGTGACCGGCCTGGCCTACGCCTTCGCACCTGAGCTGGTGCTACGGCCCTTCCTGGATCTCGGTGATACCGAAACGCTCGAGGCGGCGCGCACCCTGCTGCTCATCGGTATCGTGCTGCAGTTCTTCGACGCCGCCCAGAACATCGGCACCGGCCTGCTGCGCGGCCTGCAGGCCACCGGCGCCGGTTTCCGGTTGTCACTGGTCGGCTACTGGGTGGTCGGTCTGCCGACAGCCGTACTGCTGGCCTTCCCGGCCGGGCTGGGTGCCGCCGGCGTGTGGTGGGGGCTGACCGCCGGACTGGCGGCGACCGCCGTGCTGATGCTGCGCAAGTATTTCAGCCTGCTGGACCGGCTCGGCGCCACCGTGACCCACCGCCCACGCGAGACCGTAAGTTAGGATTGCCTCTCCAAAGTTTCACGGAAGGAGTGGCGCGATGCGCGTTGTCGTCCTGTTCGGTTCGGAAATGGGCACGGCGGAAAATGTCGCGGAAGGTATCGCGGACGAATTGTCCGGCCACGAGGTCTCGGTGTTCGATATGTCCGAGTTCGATATCGCCGGTCTCGATCCGGCGGCCTTCCATATCGTGGTCTGCTCCACCTACGGCGAGGGCGACCTCCCCACCGGCGCCGAACCGTTCTTCGAGGCACTCGACGACGGCCGTCCCGACCTGACGGGCCTGCGCTTCTCGGTTTTCGGACTCGGCGATTCGGTCTACGACACCACCTTCAATCGCGGCGGGGAGATCGCCGCCGCGAAACTCACCGCCCGCGGCGCCGTGCAGATCGGCGAACACGGCCGTCACGACGCCTCGGGTGAGGTGAAGGCGACCGCGATGGGTCGCGAATGGGCAAGGGCTCTGCCACTGGACGCCGCGGCCTTGGCCTCGGCCTAGTCCGGCGCGCTGTTACCCTCCTCACCTCGATTTCTGAGGTTCGCCTTGGTCCCGGGTATCCGATCCCATACCGCGGCACAGTGTTCCGTTGCAGGTGGGAGGCGGTACTTCCGGGGCGCTTGTCGGCTCCGGCCTCTAGAATGGTGTCG
>NZ_JBSFRU010000094.1:0-19190 GCF_053589395.1 Nocardia sp. NPDC003345 | reverse complement strand
CCAGCAAACCGATGGTGCCGATCTTCATGAAGGTCGACAGATAGTCGCGCGGGGCCAGCAGTAGCCACACCGGCAGTACCGACGCCACGAAGCCGTAGCCGATCAGCATCCAGGAGATGGTGACCGGGGAGAAGGTGAACCAACCGGCCCAGGTCTCGTTCTCCGAGACCCAGCCGCCCGCGATGATCGCCAGGATCAGCAGGACGAAACCGATGGCCGAGATCTCGCCCACCCGCCCGGGCCGCAGATACCGCAGGTAGACGCCCATGAACAGGGCGATCGGGATCGTCATGGCGATCGAGAAGACGCCCCACGGGCTTTCGCCGAGCGCGTTCACCACCACCAGCGCGAGCACCGCCAGCAGGATCATCATGATCACCAGCACGCCGACGATGGCGGCCGCGCCGCCGATCACGCCGAGCTCGTCCCGGGCCATCTGCCCGAGGCTGCGGCCGCGCCGCTTCATCGACACCCAGAGCACCAGGTAGTCCTGGACCGCCCCGGCGAACACGACGCCCACGATGATCCAGATCGTGCCGGGCAGATATCCCATCTGCGCCGCCAGCACCGGCCCCACCAGCGGCCCGGCGCCCGCGATGGCCGCGAAGTGGTGCCCGAACAGCACCCGCCGGTCCATCGGCATGAAGTCCTTGCCGTTGTCCAGGATCTCGGCCGGCGTCGCGAGGTCGTCGCGGGGCTTGACCACCCTGTATTCGATGAGCCGCGCGTAGAACCGGTAGGCGATGATGTAGGTACAGACGGCGGCGATCACGATCCACACGGCGTTCACGGATTCGCCGCGCGCTATCGCCAGGATCGTCCAGGCGACCGCGCCCAGTACGGCGATCGCCGCGAAGATCGCTTTCTTCGCGGGAGTTATCGGGGACCGGTCGACGACGCCCACGGGTGGTCGGTCGGGGTCGGTTCGCAGATATTCGATGGTCCCCATCGGGCTACTCCTGTACAGCGAGTGAACATGCCGGTCACCTGAACGTAACCGATCGGTACCGGGCGGTCGGACGATTGCGACGAACGGTCGCTGCGGCGCGCCGAACGGAACGGCGTCGCGCCCCGCGCCGGCCGAACGCGATGGCAAGCGTGGCGGGGATCGACGCGGTACTGACGCTGAACGGCCGCGATTTCCGTGCGCTACGACCCTCGGCCGGATACCCGGCCTTTCGGCTTCTGCCCGACGACCTGGAGTAGCGCGAGCCGGCCGCGCCGGTGAACAGAGCAATTCCGGTCGGACGGCAGCCGGGTCCGCGCGTCTACGGTTGGGCGATGCGTGAAACCCCGGAAGAACTCACCGCACTGCAGACCCTGCTGGATACCTCCCTCGCCGGTTCGACCGGCCATCTCCGGTCGATCATCAACTCCGAAAGCACCCTGACCGCCGAGCAGGTGACAGGAGTGCTCACCGGTATGTGCACGCTCGCGCTGTCCACGGTGACCGCCAAGGGCGAGCCGCGGGTGAGCGGGGAGGACGGGCATTTCCTGCACGGCCGGTGGTACTTCGGCACCGCCCGCACTGCAGCCAAGGCCCGCCATCTCGCCGCCCGGCCGGGGGCCAGCGTCGCGCATATGCGCGGGGAGGATCTGGGGGTGTTCACCCACGGCGTCGCGGAGGTTCTGAATCCGCTGGGTGGCGAACCGGATCCGGAGTGGCCGGAACTGCGCGCGTATGTCCAGGACTTCTATGGCGACGATGCCTTCGATTGGGACGCGGAGGTGGTCTACTACCGCCTCAGCCCGCATTGGATGACCGTTTACGCTCCCGATATCGCGAAACTCACCGCGTGATGATCGGGCCCGGACGGTTCGGCGATGCCGGCCGTCCGGGCCGCGGGAGATCAGGAGTGCGGACCGGGTGCGCTCGCGCGCCGGTCGGTGGATCGTGCGATGACCGCCTCGGCCACCTCGTCGAGCGCGGTGCGGATCATCGCGCCGTAGGCGTCGTCGGGCAGCGAATCCAGCCGTTCGCGGGCGGCGGCGAGATGTTCCCCGGCCGCCTCCCACGACCCGAGCCGCCGGAAATTATCGGCCAGGTTCAGATGCAGGGAGGGATAGAAGCCCGCCGCCCGCAGGCTCGCGTGGTAGCGCTGGACCCGTTCGTCGGTGAGTGAGTCCGCGGCGTCGAGTGCCCGGATATCCCAGGTCAGGGCGGTCGCGGGATCTTCGTAGAGATCGGCCAGATAGTGCGCGAGGCTACAGCGGTGCAGCGGATCGCCCGCGACTCCGATTTCGCGCCAGATCTCCAGCAGGCGGTCCCGGGCGGCGGCGATATCGCCGGACCGCCCGAGCGTGACAGCCGCGGTGATCGCGTTCATGGTGGTGTCGGGGGAGAGATCGGTGGAGGTCAACTGGAGGATCCGTTCTGTGTGTCGATCATGGTGGGGTCGGCGGGCATGGCCAGGGTGGTGAGGTCGCCGTTGTCGGCGGACCGCACGACCATCGGGTGGGTCGGCCCGGCGATATCGAGGCGCACATCGGGTCCGATGGCGGTGGCGACGGCCGGGTGCAGGATGGTGAACCCGAAGACGAGTTCGGTGGCCGGTCCGGTGACCGAGGCGGACAGCCGTGTCGGCTCGTCCGAGTTGCCCGACAGGACCAGCGAGTCCGGGGTGAGGGCCAGCTGGACATACCGTGCCCGCTGCTGTTCCAGCGCACCCAGCAGCGCGTGCTTGGACACCACCGCGTGGGTCGGCGCGGCGGGCAGGCCGGCGAGCAGGCCCCGGTGGTCGGGGAACGGTTCGGCGAGCGTCCGGCAACCGCGGGCGGTGCCGTCGGCCGAACGGAAGCGGACGCGATGTTCACCGGCCTCGATATCCACCAGGTGGGCGGCGCGGATCTCCTGCAGCGCGGCACTCAGATCGGACCCGTCGACCGTCGCCGCCCATTCGGCCGAGCCGGCCGGTTCGGGCACCACGGTGCGGGTCGACAGCCGGTAGCGGTCGGTGGCCGTCAGGGTGAGCGACTCGGGCGTGACCTCCAGCCGCACCCCGGCCAGTACCGGTAACTCCGGGTCGGTTCCGGTGGCGGCGAGGATCTGTTCGACCGCCGCGGCCAGCACCGGTCCGCTCACCGACGCCACCCACCAGCCGGAGGGTTCGCCGAGGGCGGCCTTGACGACTTCGGCTGTCCGGCGTGCCCGCTGGGTGCGCCGGAGCAATCCGGATACGTGTTCGTCGATGAGTTCGGCGGCGGTGTGCGGATCGGCGGCGAGGACCCCGGCGATCTCCTCGAGCGGCATATCGATATCGCGTAGGCGGCGGATGGTCACCGCGCGATCGAGTTGCGCGGGCGAGTAGTAGCGGTATCCGGTGCTGTCGTCGACCCCCGCCGGCGCCAGCAGACCGGAGTCGTCGTAGAAGCGCAGCGCGCTGGCGGTGATACCGCACGAGCGGGCGAACGCACCGATGGTGATCAGGTCGGATTCGGGCACTCGCCCATCATCGGGCTTCGAGCAACCTGAAGGTCAAGACCGCCGGGTGCGTGGCTTTCCGATGCGCCGCCGGCGGCTCGGGAGGCGCCGCGGCAGGGGCTCGACACCGGCCGCGGCAACCGCGATCAGCGAACCACGTTCCGGGCCGGATCGGGCGCAACGACGCGGCTCACTGCCCGCGATATGTTCCGAAACTCCAGTAGTTGCCCTCCGGGTCGGCGACGGTGAACCCGCGCGACCCGTAGTCCTCGTCCTTCATACCGCGGATCGTCTCCGCCCCGGCCGCGGTGGCTCGTTCGTACAGGGCATCGGGGTCCGAGCAGACGACGTAGACGGATTCGGTTCCCGGCGTACGGCGTTCCGGCAGCCCGCCGCCCTTGTCCGCGGTTCCGAACATGATGCCGCCGCCCTCGGGCCAGCGCAGTTCGGCGTGTTCGATCACCGACGGATCGTCGTCCCGGGCATACATGGCCGTGAGCTCGAAACCGAACGCCCGGACCAGGAAGTCCGCGGTGCCACGGGCGTCCCGGAACGCCAGGCACGGCCAGACGGTGGGCGCGGGGGTGGTTGTGGTGGTGGATTTCTGTGTGGATGTCATGGTTTCAGCCTGGCTCCGCGGCGGGCTCCTGGTCTTGGACGGATGGAATCTCCTCGGTCAGCCACCGGGTGGGGCTACAACCGGCCAGGCGCGTGAACTCCCGGTTCAGATGTGGCTGGTCGTAGTAACCGCAGGCCGCCGCCACCTGTGCGATGGATACGAACGACGGGGTGTGCACCAGCATCTGTTTGGCCCGCTCGAACCGCGCGACCCGCGCCGCGACCTTCGGGCTCGAACCGAATTCGCCGGTGAACCGTTTCGTGAGGTACTGACGGCTCCACCCGATCCGCTCCGCCAGCGCCTCCACTCCGATCGTCCCGTGCGATCCCGCCACGGCCCGCCACGCCCAGGTCAGCTCCGGCCCCACCGCGCGCTCGGGCACCAGCATCCGGGTGAGTACCCGGTCGCAGACCGCGAATCGCTCCGGCCAGCCGGATGTCTCCTGCAATTGCTCCCACAGGCGCCGCCCCGGTGACCCGACCAGATCGGCGAACTCGATCGAGGTACTCCACAGTTCCGCCGCGGGCAGCCCGAACAGAGTCCGGCTGCCGAGCGGAGTCAGTTCGATGGCGACGCCCTCTTGCGTGCCGTTGTGGGCGATCATCGCCGGAGTGTCCTGCAAGCCGCTCAGCACACAGCGGTAGTCCTCCGGGGCCTGGCGGGCATCGGTCTGGGTGATCACGTCGATCGAGGGTCCGATGGCGGCGATGAATGTCATATGCCGCGACGGCAGCCCGCGGTGCAGGCCCGCCTCGTAACCGGTCAGGCGGTAGCCCACGTACCGGTCTATGTAGGCGGCCAGTGCGGACGCCGGGCGGGCCGTCACCATCTGGGAGATCGGCTCCATGACGCCACGCTACGCCGTCGAGGGGTTGTCGGCTCGCGCTCTTTTTCTCCGCCTCGGGCGGCGTTGTGGTGCGGGTACGGGAACTCGCGAGATCGCCCGCATATTGACATGATGAGAGAGAAATGTTTCATTACTCTCAGCCGGGTTCCGGTGTAGGAACCCGTTCGGAGGGGATGGCCGGATGAAGACTTCGCCACAGCGCTCGCAGCGGCCCGATCACGCCTCCCTGCTGCAGAGATACCTCCCTGACCGCCGCTTCCTGCTCACCTTGCCCCGTGCGGTCACCCTCCAGATCCTGCACCCCGCCATCGCGGCCTCGTTCACCGAGCACGTCCACACCGGCCTGTGGGCGCATAAACAGCGCACCGTCGACCGCATGATCACCCTGGCCTGCAACGGCCACCCCGACCCCACCCGAGTGATCCGCTACGCCCACGAGCACGTCAAGGGCCGCGACCACACCGGTGCCCGCTACCACGCCCTCACCCCCGAGCTGTTCCACTTCCAGCACGCCACCTACGTCGACACTCTCGTCACCGCGATCGACACCTACGTCCGCCCGCTCACCCCCGACGCCCGTGAGCGCCTCTACCAGGAATGTTGCGACTGGTACCGCGGCTACGGCATCTCCACCCGCCCCCTGCCCGGCAGCTGGCCCGAGTTCACCGAATACTTCTCCGACGCCCTCGCCACCCGGCTCGTTCGCACCGAGGCCGCGGACCGCCTGGTCGGCCAGTCCCTGAACCCGCCCTGGTGGGCGCTCGGCATCGTCCCCGGTTTCGCCGTCCGCGCGGTCCAGCACGAACGCGCGGCCGAACTCTTCGAGATCACCGAGCAACCCGGCGACCGCCTGAAGTTCACCGTCTTCGCCGCGGGCCTGCGCGCGAGCGCCCGCACCCACGGCCCGGCCGACCGCCGCCCGGCCCGCTCACCCGCGTAGACTCCAGTCCTCGTGAGTCTCACCCTCGGAATCGTCGGCCTGCCCAACGTCGGAAAATCGACGCTGTTCAACGCGCTGACCCGCAACGACGTGCTCGCCGCGAACTACCCCTTCGCGACCATCGAGCCCAACGTCGGCGTGGTTCCGCTGCCCGACCCCCGCCTGGACAAGCTCGCCGAGATCTTCGAATCCGCCCGCGTCGTCCCCGCCACGGTCTCTTTCGTCGATATCGCCGGCATCGTGAAAGGCGCCTCCGAGGGTGCGGGACTGGGCAACAAATTCCTCGCCAACATCCGCGAAGCCGACGCCATCTGCCAGGTCGTCCGCGTTTTCGCCGACGACGACGTGGTGCATGTGGACGGTGAGGTGAACCCCGCTTCCGATATCGAGGTCATCGAAACCGAACTCATCCTCGCCGACCTGCAGACCCTCGAGAAGGCGGTCGTCCGCCTCGAGAAGGAAGCCAAGGTCAAGAAGGATCGCAAACCCTACGCCGACGCCGCCAAGCAGGCACAGGAGATCCTCAACGGCGGCCGGACTCTGTTCCATGCCGCCAAGGAGATCGACGGCGAACTGCTCAGGGAACTGTCGCTGCTCACCACCAAGCCGTTCCTTTATGTGTTCAACGCCGACGAGTCGGTACTCAGCGACGAAGCCAAGGTCGCCGAGCTGAAAGCCTCCGTCGCCCCCGCCGACGCGGTATTCCTCGACGCGAAGGTCGAATCCGAACTCCTCGAACTCGACGAGGAGTCGGCTCTGGAACTCCTCGAATCCATCGGCCAGACCGAACCCGGCCTGCACGCCCTCGCCCGCGCCGGCTTCCACACCCTCGGCCTCCAGACCTACCTCACCGCCGGCCCGAAAGAAGCCCGGGCGTGGACGATCCACCAGGGCGACACCGCGCCGAAGGCGGCGGGGGTCATCCACACCGACTTCGAACGTGGCTTCATCAAGGCCGAAATCGTCGGTTTCGACGATCTGGTCGAAGCGGGATCGATGGCCGCCGCCAAGGCGGCGGGCAAGGTCCGCATGGAAGGCAAGGACTACGTCATGACCGACGGCGACGTGGTCGAGTTCCGCTTCAACGTGTGAAGAAATAGCTGATCAGGGATTTGCGAGTACACCCCTCGCAGGGCGACCTGCGCTCGCGTTCGCCTCTGACGTGTTTGAGTGCGGCGACCCACCTAACGATTTCGACGGTGGCAGAGCCGCTGGTTTGGGGTCACCTACAATCTGTAGCTGTCTCACTGGTCGGATTCGAGAACGACTGAGCGGACGCCCCGGCGCCTGTAAAGGTGTGTTCGTGGTCACTGGTGGTCTCCGGGCGACCGGATGCCGTATTAGGACTCAAGGTGCGCCTGTCCGATGAGCGGTCAGGTTCTCGGACCGGCAGTGACGACTCTGTGTGGGTTGATCGGGGTGCACGCGCGTCGTGTCGAATAAATGTGGGAAGTGCCCGCATTTCACGAGTGCGGGTGCGCGATTGAGTGCCCGAGCTCGATTAGGCTTCGCCGGTAACGCCTGCTCGCTGCAATGCAGGGCCGATCGCTCGCGCTCCGGGGCGTATCACCGCCGCTCCCGAGGTTGGTTGCTTGCTTACGGTTCAACGCGAAGAGGGACAGCCGATGGCGCCGGGGGACCGTGTCAGCGTCGATCCCCACTGCGCATGCGCTCGGACTTCAGGGTGACTTGGGGGTGAAAAGGTCGGCGCACACGTCCCACACCTCGGCCACCTTCTCGGGGAACGTATTTGCCCACGTACTGAGGAACGCGCGCTGCACGAGTGACTCGGAGAGGAAATCCAAGTCCTCTCCGACCTGTGCGAAGATCACGTGAATGTCGCGGTTCGTGCGGCGACGCTCCTCGATCGCCGCCCGCACAAGCGACTGCATTGGCGTGTCGAGTTGGAGTGCAAGGGTGAGCTTGCCCAGCAGGTTGCCGATTGTGTCAAGGTTGTTTGAAATATCCTCGAACACCGCTGCTTCGGGATGACCGTCCCCGGGGCCATAGGCGATGTCTGCAGTGGCTGGTGCAGGGGTCTCGCTGGCATCCTCCGGAGTGGTGAGAGGCTCGGCTGCGTAGCCGACTTCATTGCGTTTGTCGCCGTCGAGCAGCGCAATTGCGGGGAAACTGCGCGTCGGGTTCTCGTTATGGAATCGTGTGTGGTCTCGAGCGGATGACGCACCGCCAAGCGCGTGGATCGCGATCCCGGCGAGTTCGTAGTTCTTGGCCTGGCAGTATGCCCGGAGCGTGACCTCGGCGAACATGGCGGCGAATTCATCCTCGGTGAATACGCCCAACTGCGCCTGTACCTGACCTGTCAGCGTGCGGAGCGCGGCGACGTCGAGCTTGCCCTGAGTTACCCGTCCGCGGTACGCCGACCACACGGCTTCGGTCGGCAAGGACGCGAGCGCCTCGTTGGAGTGAGTTGTGAAGATGACCTGGCACGACTTCCGTCGAGCGACGTCGATCAGGTACTCGACGAGGCGGCGAGTCGCCACCGGGTGCAACCCGTTCTCGATTTCTTCGATCAACAACAGCGAGTCATTCGGTGCTTCCTCGACACGGCTGACGATGCGGATAATACTGGCCTCGCCCGCACCGAAGTGGAACTCGCTGTAACTGTCGTCGTTGCCGGTGATGCCGCGTACGGCGTAGATAGAGTTTTTGCCCTCGACGTCCGCATCCACCCGGAGGTAGTTGGCGGCGGCTTTGCCGAGGATGTTCTCCACTGCGTCCACGACTTCCTTCGAGAACGCCACCTCGCGAGCGCCTGCGAAGTCGCCCTTGATGAATCGGGAGGTATCATTCCGTTCGCTAGCGGGCAGGGTCCTGCTAATGCCTGAGATGACCACCACGCGCTTCACGGCGTCGCGGTTCCACTTTGCCTTCAGGTAGCTTGCCGTGCGGCTGACCGACGGCGATCCCGGGCGGTCCCTGTCAATCAGCTCGTACTCGATCTTCCATCCGCGCATGGAACCGTCGTACGTGCCACTCTTGGCGAAAAACCGCCGGGGCGGGACGGAGTCGTAGATCAGCCCAGCCGCACCGAGGATGGTTGTCTTGCCTGCTCCGTTTGGGCCGATGAGCGCGGTGACTGGGAAGTCAAAGCGGACCTCGACATCCGCGAATCCGCGAAGCTTCACAAGTCGCATCCCCATCAGGTACTTCGTATACCCACGCTTGCGTACTCGGTCCGACAAGGCCGTGATCGTGCTGTCGCGAATCTCTGACTTCAAGATGTCCCCCTAAGGTTCACTTGTGCGGCTAACCATGACGGACTTTCTCATATGCATCCGACAACACACGGTAGTGACCGTGCCCCATCGGGGCGTACAAGGTGAGCCCGTTCGCAGAGTTGGTGGCCTGCGCTACAACCGATGCGCAGGTCGCGCAGCCGATCGGTCGTCGGTCATGGTTACCGACTGATTACCACAAGTCGTTAGCCGGCTGCGGAACTGGGTCGAGTTCCGCTTCAACGTGTAGTCACGTCCCGGTCCGACGTGTGACCTGATATCGCCGGGTAGCTTTCGGGCCCTGTCGTGGCGTGTGCGCTGCATCGGGATCCTGCTGCGCGAGGTGGATATTCGATCCCTGCGGTTTCGGTCGAATTCGGAACGGATCGTCTCGATTTCGTTCACCGGCATGTCGCGCCGCCCTGCTTGACTGGGAACGTGAGCACTGCTGATCCCGACCTTGCGCGTCGTGAGCGCGAGCCGCGCGGCTCCTCGAAGGTCCGTGTCATCTCGGCGACCGTGAACTCCACCTGCGCCGACCCGCAGGGATCGAGGCGGCTGGTGCGGCGCTTGCCCGAGGTCGCTGTGGTCGAGCGCGCATCACAGACGCGGGGCCGATGATGTCCATCGGAACGACGATCGGTGTGATCGCGGGCGCGTTCGTCGTGTTCGTGCTGTTGCCCGCGATGGGCGTCGGGCTCGCGATCATGTACCGCAACGGGCACTCCCGCCCGTCCGACTTCGAAACGGCGCCGGTCGGCGTCGGCTTTCTCCGGTGCCTGTCGTCGCGGCTGGTGGACACCGACAGCACACGCTCCATCCATGTCGGACTCGATGTCTTGGACGTACACGGCACCCTCCGCGCCGCCGTTCACAAGGAGTGGATGGGCCCACGCGAGCACGGTGACTACGTGGCTTTGCCGGTCGGCACGATGATGCCGGTGCGCTGGCGTGCGGACGGTTCGGCGATCGTCAGCCCGCGGGACCTCGGTGAGGCCCGGAGAATCTGGCGAGAGGAACAACGGCGGGCGGAACTCGTCTCGCCCGCGCAGGCGGCGGCGCTCGATCACGGGACCCCGGCGCGGGCGACCGTCGAGCGGATCGTCGAGACCGATGCCCGATGGCATGAGGTGCTGGTGGGTTTCGACGTCCACCTCACGGTGTTCCTCTCGGACGGCGCGGGCGGCACGGACGGCGCGGGCGGCGCGGGCGGCACGGGCGGCGCGGGCGGCACGGACGGCGCAGGCGGCTCCGGCGGTGCCGAGTACGCCGCTGTCAGCCGCGTATTCGCCCCGCGCGAGGCGGGGTTCGCGCGGTTGCGGGCAGGGGAGCGGATCGATGTAAGGATCTCGGCCGAGGACCGTGGAGTGCTCGTGATCGTGAATCCGCCGGTGTCGGCGTTCTGGACCCCCGAATACGGGAAGATTGCGTTATGACGAGGCCCGCGCTGCGACCGGGTCTTCGGTGCCGGGCCGGATAGTCGACGCCCGGGTCGACCTCGAGGAGCTGCCATGCCACGTCACACCACGACCGAGCCCGGCGCCGACGCCGTTGATGACATGTTTCCGGTGCTGTCGACCCAGGACCGCCGCGCTTCCCGGATGACCCAGCTCCAACCCGGCCGTCCGGTGGGACGATTCACGGGCGGGCTGTGGGCGCGCACGTTGCTCGCGGCGGCGCTGTGGGCACTGGTGGCCGGCGTGCGGTGTGCCGCCTACCTCGAACTCGCCCCCACGACGATCGGGTCCCCATGGGCCTTCGCGCTCGTGCTGATCATTTTCTATGTCGCGGTGAGTTCGACGCTCGGGCTCGGTGAACGGATACGGGCCGAGTTCGGTCAGGTCCGGCTGCCGGGGCTGTTGGCGAGCACGGTCGTCTGGGGCGCCCTTTCCCTCACCGCCCTCGCGTGGGCCGCCGCCGATTTCGCGATCGAACCCGAGCCGGCGTTCGACCTGCGCAATATCGCCACCGCAACCTCGCTGCCACGCGAGCTACTCGCGGTGGCCGCCACTGTGGCGGGTCTGTGGGCGGTCTTCGCGGCCATCCGGCTCGCGCACGCTTTCGGGCATGCGCGGTCGCGCCAGGCGATGATCGAGCGGCTCCGGCGTACCGGCGCGCGGCACGCCGGGGTGCTCGCGGAACGTGACCACCGACGTTCGTGGCTCTTCGGCAAGCCGGAGTTCGAAATCCGGGTCGCCTACGACGACGGGAGTCGGAAGCATCTGGTGCCGGCGTTCATGCGCACGATGTCGACGCAGGTGCCGGTTGTGGGCTCCGCGGTCGTGGTCTTCAGCGACGAAGCAGGCGGAATCCATGTCGACCTGGATCGTTCGTCGGAGGTCGAGTACGAGGCCGACCATCGCCGGTTCGAGCCCTCGGACGGGTAAGCCATCGAGCGGGCCAGAGCCCTCACGGGCGAGCGATCGAACCGGGCAGTTCTCGACCTCGCGTTACGTCGGCTCATTGCCTCCAAGCAGAAAGGAGCGATGATCCGCGGTATCGCAGGGCTGGCCGAGCTCGAGAACGAACTCGGCGCGCCGGTGGTCCCCTCGGGCGAGTCCGGATCCAGGTGACAGACTATCTGGTCGACAAATCGGTCTGGGCGAGACTGGCTACCGGAGACCCGAATATCACTGCGCGGCTGCGACCCGCGCGGTGATTGTCACCCGCGGGCGCGCCGGCCGTCGTGGGCCTCGGTGACGATCTGCGCGATGCGATCTGCCCGCGTGGCGTCTCGTGCGGCGCTGACGATCCACCACAGCATCTGCTTGCGGGCGCTGGGCGGGAACCCGTCCCAGTTGGCGCGAGAGGGTGGGTCGCGGTCGAGGGCTGCTGCCAGTTCAGGGGGTTCTGCGAGGTCTTCCACCTGATCGGCGATGGTCCACCAGCCGTTGGACTTCGCCGCCTCGATGGCGCGGCGGCCCGCGTCGGTCATGAGACCCCGGTCCGTCATATCCGCCGCGCGCCTGCGGTTGAGCCGGGTCCACGCGCTCTTGGCGCGGCGGGGGGTGAACAGTTGCAGGCCGCGCTCGTCGTCGAGGATCGTGGTGGTGGAGTCGATCCATCCGAAGCAGATGGCCTCCTCGACGGCCTCCGGGTATGGGCAGCGGGGCCGTCCGGTGCCGGTGCGCCAGGAGCACAGCCACACGCCGCGAGTGGATGGGTGGTTGTGCTCGAGCCAGGTCCGCCACTGTGCTCGGGTCTCGGCGTGGAAGATCGGGTAGTCGAACTTCCAGGTCGCGGCGTGGTCGGAAGCCGACCGCGGCGATTCCGGCGAGAGGGCGGGTCCGTTGTGCATACCGCCACTCTGCCGCACTTTCAGGACAGATTCTGTCCGCAATACGGTATGGCTGATGATGACATTTCATTGATGGAATCGACATCCTGACTCAGGGCCGAGGAGGGATCGCCGAACCCGGTACTGCCGGCTGAGCGATACAGTGTCGCACCGGGATTCACGGGTTCGCCGCCGCGGCTTCGAACGCTTGCTGGAGCTGTTCTGACGCGCGGGGGCGTTCGGGGGCGGGGTGGGGGATGCCCAGGTGTTGTTCGCGGAGTTCGTCCATGAGGTCGTCGACGAGGCCGGGGGAGTCGGCCAGGATGCGGGCCCGCACGGTCAATGGCGGGGAGGTGGGCCGGTGGTGCATGCCCCAGGTGCCGAGCGCGACCATCACCGGAACCGTCTGGATGCCTGCCTCGGTGAGCGAGTAGGTGGCCCGTTGACCGCGCGTCGCGTCGTCACGAGAGAGCAGGCCCGCTTCGGTCAGGTTGCGAAGGCGGCCGGCGAGAATGTTCGACGCGATGCCTTCATCGTTGCGGCTCAGGAGTTCGCGGAAGTGCCGGCGGCCGCCGAAGACGATATCGCGGAGCACGATGAGGCTCCAGGCGTCGCCCAGCACCTCGACCGCCGCATTGATCGCGCATCCCGATCGGGGCTGTTCTCGCGCCATCCGACCTCCAAAGTGATTGCGGTTGGAAACCACTTTACCTACTATCTGAGTGATTGCACTTTGCAACTACCCTGATTGGAGCGATGATGCCCCGTACGCGAGTCCACAACCTGTTCGTCTCCTCGGACGGTTACGCGGCAGGCGATCATGTGACGTTCGACGCGCCGATCGGCGCGGCGCAGGCGCTCTTCGGCAAGTTCGACGGACGCGTGATCCACGGCGTTCACGGAATCGACGACCCGGTGACCGTGGACCGCGCTCTGTTCAGCATGTGGGGTCAGGGGATCGGGGCGGAGATCATGGGCCGTCGCAAGTTCGGCCCGCAGGAGGGGGAGTGGCCGGACGACGGCTGGCAGGGGTGGTGGGGAGAGGCGCCGCCTTTCCTCACCCCGGTCTTCGTCCTGACGCATTACCCGCGGGAAACCATCGAGTTCGACAACGGCACCAGTTTCCACTTCGTGGATGCCTCGCCGCAGGACGCACTCCGGCGGGCGCAGGACGCGGCCGGCGGGCTGGACGTGCGGATCGGTGGCGGGCCGACCACCGTGAACGCGTTCCTCCGAGCTGATCTCATCGATTTTCTGCACATCGCGATCGTTCCGATCGTGCTCGGTGCCGGAGTCCGGATCTGGGATGATCTCGCCGGCCTGGAGGGGCGGTTCACCGTGGAGTCCATCAGCACGTCGAGCGGTCTGACGCATCAGCTGTGGAACAGGAAACGCGAAGCGTGAAAGGCGTGCCGGACGTTCAGCGAGAGCGTTCGGCGTAGGGGTGGAGGCCGAACCCGAATCCGATTGCCGTGGGCCAGTTTCGGCGGATATCTTGCTTCAGATGTCCGGAAGTGCCGAGCTCCGGCCACCGATTTCGTGGATGAGAACAGCACCGCACCCGATATAGCCGGGCTCGATGCCGGGCTCGAAGCCCGCGGCGATGAGGAGATCCGTGTGAGGTGCAGGGCGACGCGATTGGTGGCTGCGCTGGTTTCGATGGCGGCGCTGTGCTCGATTATCGGATGTGCGGGCGTGGAAACCGCGCGGGCGGAAACGGTTTCGCTGGTCGCTCCGGATTCGCTCGGTGGGCGCGAGAAGATCGTCAGGCCGCCGAATGAAGTGGACCGCGACGGCGAGGCCGCGGAATTGGCACGTCTCTGGAGAGCTGTGCCGACCGTCGGCAATATCGTCATGGGTCTGTATCGGCAGGGGGAATGGCCCAGTGGTCTCATCATGATGGCGGGCACCGCCCGTATCGAGGGCGATCTCGAGACCACACTGGACGCGCTCATCCGCGACACTCCCACCAATTTGCGCGGGCCGGGCGGGGTGCTGACACCGCCGACCCTGGAGTCGGTGAATCCGGTGGCCGTAGACCAGGGCCCGTTGGGCGGGATCGCCAAATGTGCCGGTCAGAGACGTGTGAATGATCCGCACGGCTACAACTATCCGGTCGCGGTGTGCGCCTGGGCGGATCGGCGCTCGGTGGGGACGGTGATCTGGCCGACGGCGTCGGTGGAGGTCGCTCGCGGTGAGTTCGCCGCGATGCGCGGTGAGATCGAACTGGTCGAATGACGTGCTGCCGGATTTCCTGGCCGCCCGCAAAGAGGCCTCTACTCGACATCGCGGGTTTCCGGCCGGTCAGGCAGTGCCGGGCGAGATTTCGCCGAGTTGTCCACGGAACTGTTTACTGAGCCGATCACGGGCCGTTGTCATACCAGATCCGCACAACGGGGCTTCATGCCTACTGCAGATTCCTGCAGACGGAAACCGGCGCCACCCCGGCCCACGTCGAGATCGGCTGTATCCCGGGGCCGGGTGGTCGGGGGCTCGTAGAGCTCGATGCCTTCGTCGTCCCTGTGCGATGAGTGCGACGAGACGACGGCAGCGCCGTTGGTTCACACGGATCGCGGGCCCTGCCGGGTGCGTATTCTCACGGTCGTGAGCGACTCCTCGGTACGACCCACGACACGTTCGGTCGACGAGTTCATCCGCGCGAACGACCCCGACGGTTCTCTCGCTCGGATCGATTCCGTGCTGGTCGAGGCGCTGCCGCGAGCGGAGCGGCAGATGTGGGAGGGGGTGTTCTGGGGTGGCACGCAGCAATCCATTATCGGGTTCGGCGATATCGAGCAACCCCGGCCCAGAGGCCGGGCTGTCCGATGGTTCCTGATCGGCCTCGCCCGGCAGGCCGCGTACGTGAGCCTCTATGTCAATGCTGTCGAGGATGGTCGGTATCTGTCGCAGCTCTACGGTGCCCGGATGGGCGCGACCCGAGTGGGTTCGGCCAGTCTGTCTGTACGCCGAGCCGATATGGGGGTGCTGCGCGAGATGGCGTTGCACGCGGCGCGGCTCGCGCCGGGGACCTGAGGCCGAGCCGCGCCGCGCGCATCGAGATCGGTGCGCGGCCCCACTACGCCTGGATGACCTCGACGCGGGTCAGCGCGCCGGGTCCATCGCAACTCGCCCAGGACTGGTTCTGCCCGTACTGCACCGGGCCGTACTTCCAGTAGGTGAACGGGACGGGCCACGCGACGCAGGTGAGTTTCACCTGATGCCAGGTCGGCAGTTCGCACATGGCCATGCCGCCCGTGTTGAAGATGTTGTAGACGTGGCAGTTGGCCTGCCACACCGGAACATCGGCCTGGGCAACGCCGCCGCCGGCGAGGACGGCGGTAGCGGTGGCGGTGGCTACAGCGGCGCCCGCGGCGATTCGCTTCACGGAAAGCATGTGGAACCTCCTGAATTGATGTTGTCTGGATCACATCGCTCAGTTAGCGGGCTTGTTACTCGAACCGCGGTTGTCGATGATGTCGATTCGGATTCGGGCGGCGGATCTCAGTGGATCCGGAACCGGTCGCGGTATTCGGTGGGCGTCACGCCGAGAGCGCGGCGAAATGCCCGGCTCAGCGTGTCCACGGTGCCGAAGCCGCATGCCGCGGCGATCCGCGCCAGGGTGTCGTCGCTGGTTTCCAGCCGGTTGCGGGCGATCTCGACCCGGGCCGATTCGATATAGGCGGCCGGGGTGGTGCCGAGTTCCTGTTTGAAGATCCGGGTGAGCTGGCGCTCTCCGACGTGGATATGGGCGGCGAGGTCGGCCACTGTCAGGGTCTGCGTGGCGTGCTCGGCGATGTAGTGCCGTAGCTCGTCGACGCGGCGGGTCGTCGAGATCGTTTCCAGGGGGACGCTGAACTGGCTCTGCCCGCTGGGGCGTTTGAGGTACATCACGAGCTGGCGGGCCACCCGCAGCGCGTACTCGTGCCCGAAATCTTCGGCGACCAGGGCGAGGGTCAGGTCGAGGCACGCCGTCAGACCCGCTCCCGTCCAGATATCGCCGTCCCGGATGAAGATCGGGTCGGCGTCGACGGTGATGCCCGGATACTCCGCGGCGAGCTGGGCCGCGGTGGACCAGTGGGTCGTCGCCCGCCTGCCGTCGAGGAGCCCGGCCGCGGCCAGGACATGCGCGCCCACGCACACCGACGCGACTCGCCGTGTGTTCCCGGCCAGCTTCCGCACCCACCCGGTGACGGCCGGATCGACCAGTGCCGTGACGCGGCGGTCCGCGCCGGTCTCGACGGCGCCGGGCACGACGAGGGTGTCGATCGCACGGTCGGTGACCTCGGCGAAGGTCGTATCGGGCAGGATCCGCACCCCGGCGGAGGTGGTTACCGCATCCATGGTCTCGGCGGCGAGGACGACCTCGTAGCCGGTCGGCTCGTCCAGTTCGCGCTGCAGGAGGGCGAAGACTTCCGGCGGTCCGGTGACGTCGAGTAGATCGATCCGGTCGAACAGGACGACCACGACGAGCCTTCTGCGCACGATCGTCGTCTCCTTCTCGATGTCGGAATTTGCAGGCTACCCGACATTGCCGACATGCGCGCCGCGCTCCTAGCGTTGAGGGCGCCCGGCGATCGGCCGGGTAGAGCGCCACTTCTCCGAAGGACTCCGCATATGACGACGACCACGCTGCGCCGGCTCAACGGCCTCGACGACACCCCCGCCGTCCTCGCCGACGCGACCCTCGTCCTGGTCGACTACCAGAACACCTACACCCGCGGCGTGATGGAACTCGACGGCTGGGAGCCCGCCCTGGCCGCGGCGGCCGACCTGCTGGCCCGGGCGCGTGCGGCCGGGGCCACGGTTGTGCACATCGTCCACGACGGCGGGGCGGGCAGTCCCTACGACCTCGACGCCGAAATCGGGCAGATCCACCCGAGTGTGGCCGCGCGCGAGGGCGAGACGGTGGTGGTCAAGACCGCACCGAACGCCTACGTCGGCACGGACCTCGCCCGCCTGGTCGACGAGGCCGGTAAGGCGGATGTCGTCATCGCCGGGTTCATGACGCATATGTGTGTCCAGTTCACCGCCGAGGGAGCTTTCCTGCGCGGCACGAAGCCCACCGTGGTAGCCGATGCCTGCGCGACCCGGCCGCTGCGGAGCGTGGTCTCCGGGGTGTCGGCCGAGCAACTGCACCACGCGGCGCTGGCGACGATCGCCGACCTCTACGGGGTGGTCGTGCGGACCGCCGCCGAACTGGGCTGATGGTGCGACGGTCGGGGACGGCGGGTGTCCCCAGGGTGTTCGTCGAGCGAGTCGGCGCGGAAAGTTTCGAATCGACCACGGGTCGCGCGGCGTGGGGATCCGAATAGTGCCAGGATCGGGTTATGTCGATGGATGCTGTTGACCTGGTCGCGAAGCTGTCGTTGTTCTCCGAGCACTGGTCGCCGAAGGTTGTCGCTCGGGTCAACGACTACGAGATCAAGGTCGTCAAACTCGAGGGTGAGTTCGTGTGGCACAAACACGATGAAACGGACGAACTCTTCTTCGTCATCGAAGGCGAACTGACCATTCAGATGCGTGACGGTGACGTCCGACTGCGGCCGGGCCAGTTGTTCGTGGTGCCGAGAGGTGTCGAGCACTGCCCTGTGGCCGACGGCGAAGTGCACGCGATGCTCATCGAGCCCGCCGGCGTCGTGAACACCGGCGATGCGGGTGGCGCGCTGACCGCGGAATACGACGACTCGCTGGCCTGACAACAGGATGCCGACCTGGTGCCGGGGCCCACAAAGGTAACGGGGCGCCGCCGGCACGGAGTCGGTGGCGAATTCCGCGCTCCCGCCGGCTATCCGGGAATCCGGAGGTCCGTCCAATCGCCGATATCGCACTGACCGCTCGCGCCGTCGCCCACCGCGACGACGGTGCCATCGGCGCGCAGGCCGAGCGTATGGGCAGCACCCGCCGCGACCGTGACGATGTCGTACCAGTCGCCCACCTCGCATTGCCCGTGACCGTTGTCGCCGGTCGCTCGCACCCGGCCGTCCGCGAGCACCGCGACGGTGTGATGGCTGCCCGCCGCCACGGAGACGACCCCGGTCCAGTCCTCGATATCGCACGCCCCCGAGCCGCGCTGCCCGGTAGCGGTGAGGGTTCCGTCGGATCGCAGGCCCACCGTGTGCAGATATCCCGCCGAGATGCCCACCAGTTCCCGCCACCCGTCGACCTCGCACTGCCCGAATCGATTGTTGCCGGTCGAGACGGCGCCACCATCGGCCCGGACCCCGGCCGAATGCCAGTCACCGCACGCCACGGCGACGATCTCGCGCCAATCCCCGGTCTCGCATTGCGATTCGTTGTTCCGGCCCGCGGTCACGACCGCACCGTCCGCGCACAGCCCGAGAGAGAATCGCCAGCCGGCGGCGACGGCGACGATCCGCCGCCACCCGTCGACCTCGCACTGTCCGTCGCGGTTCCACCCCGTGGCCGAAACGGCTCCATCCGAACGCAATCCGAGAGTGTGGGACTTCCCGGTATTGCGGGCGGCGTGCACGTTCCCGGCGGCCACCGCGACGATATCGCGCCACGCCGAAACGTCGCATTCACCGGCGGACCCGTCTCCCGTGGCGACAACGCTTCCATCCGAACGGCAACCGACCGAATGCCGCCTGCCTGCGGCCAATACGGCCGAATCTTCCGGCATCGATGGATTACCTCCGCTCGGGGGTGGCGGCGCGCATACGCGACTGCGCTGGGAAGCGCGGCTCGCTGCCGCTACGCATAACTTTCCGGTCCGGACTCACGGTTCATCCTGAAGGTCGACTGACCCAGTTTGAGGTTGCCCCAGTTCCCCGGACGGTTTGGGTGTGGTGGCTACGCCGCCGGTTCGGCGGCGGTGTGAGCCAGTTCGTAC
>NZ_JBSFRU010000093.1:0-19234 GCF_053589395.1 Nocardia sp. NPDC003345 | reverse complement strand
CGAGGAGTACGGCGTGAAACGCGGTCTGCTGGGCAAACTCATGCCGGTCAAACGACACACCTTCGTCCTCGATACCGACCGCCGGGTCCTCGAGGTGATCAGCAGTGAACTCCGCGCGAATGTGCACGCGGACCGGGCGCTGGAGTTCTTGCGCGAACGCGCGCAGGCGTAACCGTAACGGCCACTACGGTTGTGAATGACCTCACCATAGTTTCGTAGATGCCACATGATCGAGCGAAGTCGTGGCAAACTCTCTGTAGCCGGGTGACCACTGCCGCTTTCGTCACCGGGCCGGAGAGAAGGCGGACCAGTGACGGAGTGGCTGAACCCGATCGAAGGACGCGCCTGGCGCGCGGTGGTCGCACTATTGAATCGCCTGCCGGGCGCTCTGGACACCGACCTGCAGCGCGAATCCGGCGTCACCCATTTCGAGTTCTGGGTGCTCACGCTCCTCTCGGAGGCCCCGGATCGCCGACTGCAGATGAGCGAGCTCGCCCACCGAGCTAACTCATCGCTATCCAGGCTCTCGCATGTGGTGTCGAAACTGGAGCGAATGGGCTGGGCCACCCGGACGGCGACCACCGGCCGCCGCGGTGTGCTGGCCCTACTCACCGACGAGGGATATCAGAAGGTCGTGGAGGCCGCGCCCGGGTACATGGACGTGGTCCGGCGGCTGGTGTTCGACGGGCTGGACGCCGATCAGACCGAAGCCCTCGCCGATCTCGGCGAAACCCTCACCACCCATCTGGCCACCGTGCTGGGCGGCTCCGGGCAGCCCGCGCCCACCGATTCCCGGCGCTGAACCGGCGGATCGTGCCGGGCGGCGCGGCCGCTACCGTCCCGCCGCCGGATCGGCCGCCAGCAGTACATCGCTGTCGAAACAGGTGTGCGTACCGGTGTGGCAGGCCGCGCCCTGCTGGTCCACCACCAGCAGCACGGTGTCACCGTCGCAATCCAGCCGGACCTCGTGCACGTACTGGGTGTGCCCGGAGGTCTCCCCCTTGACCCAGTACTGCTGCCGCGAGCGCGAATAGTAGGTGGCCCGGCGGGTCGCCAGGGTCCGCGCCAACGCCTCGTCGTCCATCCAGGCCATCATCAGGACCGCGCCGGTGGACCGCTCCTGCGCGACCGCGGCCACCAGACCGTCCGCGGTGCGTTTGAGGCGGGCCGCGATCGCCGCATCCAGCGCCATCAGCGCACCACCAGATCCGACGCCCGCAGCGCGTCCTTGACCTGCGGGATGGTCAGTTCGCCGAAGTGGAACACACTGGCCGCCAGGACCGCGTCGGCGCCGGCCCGGACCGCGGGCGGGAAATGCTCGATCGCGCCCGCGCCGCCGGAGGCGATCACCGGGATCGAGACGGCGGCCCGGACCGCCGTGATCATCGGCAGGTCGAAACCGGATTTCGTGCCGTCGGCGTCCATCGAGTTGAGCAGGATCTCCCCCACGCCCAGTTCGGCGCCGCGCTCGGCCCATTCCACCGCGTCGATACCGGTCCCCCGGCGACCGCCGTGGGTGGTGACCTCCCAGCCCGACGCGGTATCGGGTTCGCCGTCGGGCACCGTGCGGGCATCCACCGACAGCACGATGCACTGCGACCCGAACCGCTGCGACATCTCGTGCAGCACCTCGGGCCGGGCGATGGCGGCGGTGTTCACCGAGACCTTGTCCGCGCCCGCCCGCAGCAGCCGGTCCACATCGTCGACCGTGCGGACCCCGCCGCCCACGGTGAGCGGGATGAAGATCTGCTCGGCGGTTCGGGTCACCACGTCGAGCATGGTGCCGCGGTCGCCGCTCGAGGCCGTGACATCGAGGAAGGTGAGCTCGTCGGCACCCTGCGCGTCGTAGGCGGCGGCCAGCGCAACCGGGTCGCCGGCGTCGCGAAGATTCTGGAAGTTCACGCCCTTCACCACGCGCCCGGCGTCGACGTCCAGGCACGGGATGACGCGAGTGGCAAGTGTCATGAGGTCCTCTTCGCTTGCGGTACGAACGGTCGGCGCGGGTATCGCCTCATCGGTCCGCCTGCCCGGCGCCGCCCCGGGCGGCCGCCGCGTCACCGGCGGGCGTGGGGGTCTGCACGGCGCCGCGGGTGGCGGCGATCATATCGAGCAATTCGGCGTGCACGCCGGGCGCGGCCGCCAGGACCGACCCGGATTCGATGGTCCAGTCCCGGCCCTCGAGGTCGGTGACCACGCCGCCGGCACAGCGCACCATCAGTGCGCCCGCGGCGTTGTCCCAGGGGTGGTGCCCGAACACGATGGCCCCGCCGAGCGTGCCGTCGGCGGTGAACGCCAGGTCGACCCCGGTGGACCCGTGCATCCGCACCCGCGAGGACAAACTGCTCAGCGCGCCGAGCACCCGGTGCCGGAACAGACCCGGGACCCGGCCGGTGGATTCGATGTTGAAGGCGCCGAAGCCGATCATCGCCTCGTCCAGCAGACCCTGGGCCAGCGGCGGCTGCGCCACTCCGTCGAGCAACAGCGGGCCGCCTACGACCGCGGCGTACCGGCGGTCCAGCGGCGGGAACCAGGCCAGACCGATCACCGGTTCACCGTCGCGCACCAGGGCCAGCAGGGTACCGGTGAGCGGATGGCCGTTCGAGTAGTTGAAGGTGCCGTCGATCGGGTCGAGCACCCAGGCGGTGCCGTCGGTGAGGGCCGGACCGCCGAATTCCTCGCCGTGCACATCGATACCGGTGCGATCGAGCAGTTGCGCGGAGATGGTGCGCTCGAGTTCCAGGTCGAGTTCGGTGGCGAAATCCTTGGACCCCTTGGCGACCGCGCTGGGGGCGCCGCGGCCCTCGAGGAACCGCGCGCTCACCCCGTCGAGGACCTCGGCGGCGGTGGCCATCAGGGTGGCCAGTTCGGTATCTGCCCTCGTCATCGCCTCAGTGTCTCGTTCGTATCGGGGGTCTCGTTCGTATCGCGGATCGGATGCCGGTCAGCGGACAGCGGCCAAGGCCTCGGGCAGCGTGAAACGGCCCGCGTACAGCGCCTTGCCCACGATGGCGCCCTCCACACCCTCGGGCACCAGTTCGGCGATCGCGGTGAGGTCGGCCAGCGCCGAGACCCCGCCCGAGGCGATCACCGGCGCGTCGGTGGCCATGGTCACCTCGCGCAGCAGATCCAGGTTCGGGCCGGTGAGGGTGCCGTCCTTGGTCACATCGGTGACGACGTAGCGGGAGCAACCGTCACGTTCCAGCCGTTCGAGCACCTCCCACAGATCGCCACCGTCACTCACCCAGCCGCGTCCGCGCAGCCGGTATTCACCGTCGACGATCTGCACATCCAGGCCCACGGCGACCCGGTCGCCGTACTCCGCGATGGCCCGGGCACACCACTGCGGGTCCTCGAGCGCGGCGGTGCCCAGGTTGACCCGGGCGCAGCCGGTGGCCATGGCGGCCTTCAGCGACTCGTCGTCGCGGATGCCGCCGGACAGTTCGACGGCCACATCGAGCTCGCCGACGACCTGCGCGAGCAGTTCCCGGTTGGAACCGCGGCCGAACGCCGCGTCCAGATCGACCAGATGTACCCATTCGGCGCCGTCCTGCTGCCAGGCGAGGGCGGCATCGCGCGGGGACCCGTAACTGGTTTCACTGCCCGCCGCGCCCTGTACCAGGCGGACGGCCTCTCCATTGGCGACATCGACAGCGGGCAGCAGCACAAGACTCACTCGGAACAGCCTAGTTGGTGCGGTGCGGCGGGGCCCATCCGCTATCCGCGCGCGGCGCCCGGCGATGCCGATTGCCCGGCGTTCGCCCATCCGGTCCGGCGGCCGCCCTCGCCGGTACCCACTGCCGCGAGCGCTCCCGCGCGGGGCCGCTAAAGTGATATCACCCACTGGGGCGGTCGAGGTGCCCGCTACACTCGTCCCGAACGCGTGAGTGGTCAAGTACGCGGCATGTCACGATTTCGAGAAGGTTCGGAGTAGGCGCCATCGATACCGGTCAGTTGATCGCGGATCACTACCGCCTGGTCGAGCAGATTGGTAGCGGCGGCACAGGCGTGGTCTGGCGTGCCGTCGACGAGCGTCTGCAACGGTCGGTGGCGATCAAGCAGATCCACATCAAACCCAGTCTGCCGCCCGCGGAGCGCGATGTGCTCCGCCAGCGCGCGACCCGGGAAGCCCGCAACGCGGCCCGGTTCCAGCACCCGAATGCCATCGTGGTCTTCGATATCACCGAGCACGGTGGCGATCCGTGCCTGGTGATGGAGTACATGAAGTCCCGGAGCCTGGCGATGGTGCTCTCGGCGCAGGGCCCGCTACCGCTGACCCAGGTGGCCCGGATCGGTGAGCAGGTGGCCTCGGCGCTGATCGCCGCCCACCAGGCCGGGATCGTGCACCGCGATGTGAAGCCGGGCAACGTACTGCTCGACGACCAGGGCACCGTCAAGATCACCGATTTCGGAATCTCCCGCGCCACCGGCGATGTGACCCTCACCGAGACCGGCCTGATCTGCGGTACCGCCGCCTACCTGGCGCCGGAAGTCGCCCGTGGCGCCGACCCGACTCCCGCCGCGGATGTGTTCGCGCTCGGCGCGACACTGTTCCACGCGCTGGAGGGCGAACCTCCGTTCGGCTCCGGCAATCCGCTGAAGGTGCTGTACGCCGCCGCGAACGGGCAGGTCAGCGATCCGCAGAACGCCGGTCCGGCCACCGATTTCCTGCTGGACCTGCTGGAGGCGGATCCCCGGCTGCGGCCGACCATGCGCGAGGCGCGCGAACAACTGGCCCGGTTCGCCTACGAGGACTCCGCGGCCGAGCACGCCGGATTCGTCCCGGCCCGGGAGGCGTTCGACCGCAACGGCGGCAACCACAACGGGCACGGCGGCGGCGCCGCGGTCAGCACGATGGAATCGCCCGCGCCGGTCCGGCCCCGGGGCGCGGCCGAGGCCGGTCCCGCCCGGCGCCGGCCGGAACCGCGCGCGGCGGGCCGCGATCTCCAGGACACCCGCCCGCCCCGGCACGGGGCCGGCCATCCGCCGACCACGACGCAGCCGGTGCAGGGCAAGGCATCGTCCGGTGGCGGCGGGGTCAAGCGCGCGGTGCTCATCGGCGGTATCGCCGGGGCCGCGGTGGTCGGCGGGGTGCTGTTCTTCAACTCCTCCGATTCCGGGGACGGCGGTTCCGCGCAGGCGCAGACCTCCGCCACCTCCACCGCCCCGCAATCGCCGGGCAGTACCGCCACGAGCAGCCCGGGCCTGGGCGCCACACCCAGCACCGGCCAGGTGGAGTGGGTACCGGCCGGCCAGATGATCGAGCAGTTCTATCTCGATCCGGCCGGTTCGTGGGGGCTGCTCACCCCCGCCGCGCAGCAGGTGTACGGCAGCCAGCAGGAATTCCAGACCTACTGGTCGACGCGCACGGTGCAGAGCTTCAACCGGATCGAGGCCTTCCAGGGCAACAACCCGGACGGCTCGGTGGATATGCGCGTCAACAACCTCAGCTACGGCGGGCAGACCCGCAATCCCACGCTGCGGGTCGTCGCTTCCGGCGGCGCACTGCTCATCGACAGCGATACCCGCTGAGGCGTCCGTCCGGCCGGGTTCCGTCACATCGGGATCTCGATCGGATCAAATGTCGCTCTCGGTGGAGGGTGATCACGGCGATACCGCGGTTCCCGCCGTCGCGGGCCGTACCGTGGTCCCCGACGACACGCGAAGGGTAGCGGCCGGCCGCCGACACCGTCGTCGAGATTCCTGACGCACCGAGCGATGGGAGACACGGATGACCGAGGCGCCGCTGGGTGAGCTGATGAGGATGGTGGGCGACTGGGAGGTCACCAGCCCGCAGATTCCGGGCCGTACCGGCCACTCCTCCATCCGATGGCTCAACGGTGAATCCTTCCTGGTGCTCACCACCACACTGCCGGCGGCCGACGCCGACCGGACCTGGGTGATCGGCGCGGACGACGGTGACGCGCACTCCCTGGCCATCCTGCAGCACGGCCGGGACGGCAGCCGCCGGGTCTACTACGGCTTCTTCGACGGACCGCTGTGGCGGGTATGGCGCAACGCCACCGGCGCGTCGCAGCGGCTGACCGCGACCATCGACGAATCGGGAGATGTGTTCCGGGCGACCTGGGAACGGTCGGATTCCGCCAGCGATCCGCGGGACTGGGAACACGAGTTCGATCTGACCTACACCCGCATTTCCTGATCCCCCACCACCCCGCGCCGTCGACCGGTACCGGCACCACATCCGCGGTCCGGGGAACGCGTCGCGAGATAGACTGCGTGCCATGGATATCCGGGGGATGCTCGCCGACGAGCGCGCGGAAATGGCCGCCCTGCTGGGGGAACTGTCGGAGGCGGAATGGGACGCGCCCACCCTGTGTGCGCGGTGGCGGGTACGCGAGATCATCGGTCATCTGCGCTACGACGTCATCTCGCTGGGCGAATACACCCGGATCGCGCTGCGGCACCGGTTCTCGATCGACGGGGTGAACAACGCGATGGCGGCCGAGGGGGCCCGGCGCGCCCCGGCCGAACTGCTGGCCGAATTCACCGCCGCGCCGCGCACGGTCTCGCGGCTGTGGCCCCGGCTCGGACTCGCCGACCTGTTCGTGCACCAGCAGGACATCCGCCGGCCGCTGGGCCGCGACCGCGAGATCCCGGCCGACCGGCTGCGGGCGGTACTCGACCGGCCGGATCCGTTCGCCCGCCCGTGGCGGCTGACGCGAGGGTTACGGTTCGTCGCGACAGATCTCGACTGGGTCACCGGTACCGGACCGGAGGTGCGCGGCCGGGGTGAGGCGCTAGCGTTGGCCATGGTGGGCCGTCCGGTGGTGCTGGACGAGCTCGAGGGCGACGGGGTCCCCGAACTGCGTCGCCGCTGTAGATGAACCCGCTGTAGCCGCACTCCGCTGTAGCCCGACTCCGAGTACGCCGTACCGATGGGAGACGCGCAGATGACCGAATCGGCACTCGAGGCGTTGTCCAGGATGGTCGGGGACTGGACGACGACCTCGGATCTCTACCCCGGTATGACCGGGCATACGACGATCGGCTGGGTGCCTGACGCCCGGTTCCTGTCGGTCCGCTATACGGCGCCGGAACCCGGTCTCGGCCGCACCTGGATCGTCGGCGCCGATGATCTCTACCAGGACCGGCTGATGATCCTGCAGTACGACCAGCGCGGCGAGCATCGCGTGTACCAGGGTTCCTTCGACGGACCGCTGTGGCGGGTGTGGCGCGACGCTCCCGGCGATTCCCAGCGGTTCACCGGGAGCCTCGACGAGAGCGGCAACACGCTGCGCGCCACCTGGGAGCGGTCGGAATCCGAGCTGGATCCGCGCAGCTGGGAGCACGAACTGGATATCGTCTACACCCGCGTCACCTGATCCGGCACGGGCGGACCGGCCCGCGGTGGCTCCGGGCGGGCCGCCGGCCGCGGACTGCGGCGGAAATCCGCGTGCGGGCACCTACTAGGCTGGTACGGCACCGAGTGTGTGCAGCTACCCAGCCCGCCGGACAAGGATCGACACCACCATGACATCCCGTATCGAGCTCGCCCGCGTCGATCTACGCGGTCGCACTCCGACCACCGCGCAATTGCGCACCGCGCTGCCGCGCGGCGGGGTCGATGTGGATTCGGTACTGCATCAGGTGCGGCCGGTCGTGGAAGCGGTCCGGGATCGCGGCGCGGCCGCCGCCCTGGAGTTCGGCGCGAAATTCGACAGGGTCTCCCCCGCGACCGTGCGGGTCCCCGCGGCCGAACTGGACGCCGCGCTCACCGGGCTGGATCCGGCGGTACGGACCGCCCTCGAGGTCGCGATCGACCGCACCCGCACCGTGCACGCCGACCAGCGGCGGACCGATACCACCACCGAGGTGGTGCCCGGCGGGACCGTCACCGAACGCTGGGTTCCGGTGGAACGGGTCGGCCTCTACGTGCCCGGCGGTAACGCCGTCTACCCGTCCAGTGTCGTGATGAACGTGGTCCCCGCCCAGGCCGCCGGCGTCGAATCGCTGGTCGTGAGCTCACCGCCGCAGGAACAGTTCGGCGGGCTGCCGCATCCCACCATCCTCGCCGCCGCGAAGCTGCTGGGTGTCGAGGAGGTCTGGGCGGTCGGCGGCGCCCAGGCGGTCGCGCTGCTGTCCTACGGCGGTACCGATACCGACGGCGCCGCGCTCGCCCCGGTCGACCTCATCACCGGTCCCGGCAATATCTACGTGACCGCCGCCAAACGTCTCTGCCGCGGGCTGGTCGGTATCGACGCCGAGGCGGGCCCCACCGAGATCGCGATTCTCGCCGACTCCGGCGCCGATCCGGTGCATGTGGCCGCCGACCTGATCAGCCAGGCCGAGCACGATGTCCTGGCCGCCAGCGTGCTGGTCACCGATTCGCCCGCGCTCGCCGACGCGGTGGACGCCGCCCTCACCACCCAGATGAGCGTGGTGAAACACGCCACCCGGGTCACCGCGGCGCTGACCGGCCCGCAGTCGGGCACCGTGCTGGTGGACGATATCGACCAGGGTCTGCGGGTGGTGAACGCCTACGCCGCCGAGCACCTGGAGATCCAGACCGCCGACGCCGCGGCCGTGGCGGCGCGGGTACGCAGCGCGGGCGCGATCTTCGTCGGCGCCTACGCACCGGTGAGTCTCGGCGACTACTGCGCCGGATCCAACCATGTGCTGCCGACCGCCGGCTGTGCCCGGCATTCCTCGGGGCTCAGCGTGCAGACCTTCCTGCGCGGTATCCACGTGGTCGACTACACCGAGGCCGCGCTGAAGGATGTCGCCGGTCATGTGGTGGCACTGGCCGAAGCCGAGGATCTGCCCGCCCACGGGCAGGCCGTGCGCGCGCGTTTCGAGACGCTGTCGTGAACGGGCGCGCGACAGAGGCGGCCACCGGCGCCGCCCCGGGGATTCCCGGAGCCGGTATCGGGCTCGACGCGCTGCCGCTGCGGGCGAACCTGCGCGGTAAGTCCCCCTACGGGGCGCCACAGCTGAAGGTCCCGGTGCAGCTCAACACCAACGAGAATCCACACCCGCCGACCCGTGCGCTGGTGGAGGATGTGGCCGGCGCGGTGCGTGCGGCGGCCGCCGATCTGCACCGGTACCCCGACCGCGACGCGGTGGGCCTGCGCGGCGACCTCGCCGCCTATCTGACCCGGCAGACCGGCGTACCGGTCGATACCACGAATGTGTGGGCCGCGAACGGTTCCAACGAGATCCTGCAGCAGCTGCTACAGGCCTTCGGCGGGCCCGGGCGGCGGGCGATGGGTTTCGTACCGTCGTACTCGATGCATCCGATCATCTCCGAGGGCATCGATACCGAATGGGTGGAAGCGAAGCGGGCCGGCGATTTCGGTATCGATATCGACGCCGCCCTCGCCGCGATCGCCGAACGCCACCCCGACGTAGTGTTTGTGACCAGCCCGAACAACCCCACCGGGCACAGTATCCCGGATGCCGAACTGATCCGGATCCTCGACGCCGCGCCCGGGATCGTCATCGTGGACGAGGCCTACGGCGAGTTCTCCGCCCGGCCCAGCGCGATCGGGCTCATCGACCGCTATCCCGCCAAGCTGGTGGTCAGCCGGACCATGAGCAAGGCCTTCGCGTTCGCGGGCGGCCGGCTCGGCTATCTCGTGGCCGCGCCCGCGGTCATCGACGCGCTGCTGCTGGTGCGGTTGCCCTACCACCTGTCGGTGGTCACCCAGGCCGCGGCCCGGGCCGCGCTGCGGCACGCGGACGAGACCCTGGGCAGTGTCGCGGAACTGGCCGCGCAACGCGACCGGGTCGCGGCGGCGCTGACCGGGCTCGGCTTCGATGTCGTCCCCAGCGACGCGAATTTCCTGCTCTTCGGCACCTTCACCGACGCGTCGCGCGCCTGGCAGCACTATCTCGACGAGGGCGTGCTCATCCGCGATGTCGGCATCCCCGGCCATCTGCGCGCCACCATCGGCCTGGCCGCCGAGAACGACGAGTTCCTGCGGGTGAGTGCGAAACTGGCCGCCACCGAACTGATCGCGCTCCGGTGAGCGCCGAGACGGAAGTGAGTATGAACCGAACCGCGCGAGTGGAGCGCACCACCAGGGAATCCAGCATCGTGGTGGAGCTGAACCTGGACGGCACCGGACAGACCGATATCGCCACCGGCGTGCCGTTCTACGACCATATGCTCACCGCGCTCGGCGCCCACGCCAGTTTCGATCTGACGGTGCGCGCCGACGGTGATATCGAGATCGAGGCGCATCACACCGTCGAGGACACCGCCATCGTCTTCGGGCAGGCGCTCGGGCAGGCCCTGGGCGACAAGAAGGGCATCCGCCGCTTCGGCGACGCCTATATCCCGATGGACGAAACCCTCGCGCACGCGGCCGTGGACGTCTCGGGCCGGCCCTACTGCGTGCACACCGGCGAACCGGATCATCTGCTGCACGCCGTGATCCCGGGCTCGCCGGTGCGGGGCCGCAACGATCCCGGAGCCCCGTATTCGACGGTCCTGAACCGGCACGTTTTCGAATCGATCGCCCTCAATGCCCGTATCGCGCTGCATGTGCGGGTGCTCTACGGCCGCGACCAGCACCATGTGACCGAGGCCGAGTACAAGGCGGTGGCCCGGGCGCTGCGCGCCGCGGTGGAACCCGACCCCCGGGTGCAGGGTGTGCCCTCGACGAAGGGTGCATTATGATGCGATACCTCCGGCTTCGCTCCGGCCTCCGCGGATCGCATGCGGCCATCCAGGAGGAAGCGCTGTGACGTCCGTGGTGCTGCTGGACTACGGGTCCGGCAATCTGCATTCCGCCGAACGTGCCCTGGTGCGGGCGGGCGCCACCGTCGAGGTGACCGCCGACCCCGAGGCCGCGCTCGCCGCCGACGGCCTGGTGGTGCCCGGGGTCGGGGCCTTCGCCGCCTGTATGGCCGGACTGCGGGAGGTGCGCGGTGAGCGCATCATCGGGCAGCGGCTGGCCGGCGGGCGGCCGGTCCTCGGAATCTGCGTGGGCATGCAGATCCTGTTCGACCGCGGCGTGGAGTTCGGGGTCGAGACCGAGGGCTGCGGGGAATGGCCGGGCACGGTCGACAAACTGCAGGCCCCGGTGCTGCCGCATATGGGCTGGAATACCGTGGACGCCCCGCCGGACAGTGTGCTGTTCGCGGGTATGGATCCCGGCACCCGCTTCTATTTCGTGCACACCTACGCGGCGCGCTCCTGGGACCTGCCGCCGAGCGACCATCTGGCCGCGCCCAGGCTCACCTGGGCCGATCACGGCGGCCGGTTCCTGGCCGCGGTGGAGAACGGCGCCCTGTCGGCGACCCAGTTCCATCCGGAGAAATCGGGCGACGCGGGCGCGCAACTGCTGTCGAACTGGGTGAAATCGCTCTGATCGCTGATGCGGCCGATAGGACGACGGCGGTTACGCCGTTGTCCGGGTAGACCCTAGGCGGCGCATTTGGCATCGGGGGGCGGGGGCGGCGCGGCGACGATACCGCGCGCGACATCCACCACGTAGTCGCGGTTGCCGTCCACCGGTTCCGTGCCCAGTACCAGCCGCTCCACCACACAGCCGGCCTCGAACAGGACCGGGCCGACATTGTGGCGGCCGGGTTCGATCACGCCGTCGAGGGTGCGTCCGCTGACCACCGAGTACAGCGTGCTCGGTTTACCGGTGAGCATCAGCGCGGCCCGCATCTGCATACTGGCCGTGTACGGCACCACCTCGTCGGCGGTGCCGTGGACCAGGAAGGCATGCCGCAGGTTCATCCGCCCGGCCTGCAGGGCCGGGGAGCGGTCGGCGTAGGCCAGCGGGCAGGCCACCGGGTCGCAGCCGCCCGCATCGCGCCGGATCTGGGCCTGCAGTGCCGGGAAATCCGCGGCCGGGCCCTGGTAGTGGGTGAACAGATTCGACGGACCGAAGGTGTCGACCCAGTAGTCGAACAGCCCGGCCGGACCGTAGGCGGCGGCCAGCCCCGTGGTCATGGCGCCCTGGCTCCAGCCCCACAGGATGGTGCGGGCGATCCCGGGCCGGGCACCCTTGATCCACTGCGTGGCGGCGACCAGATCCCGCCAGCCCGCCCACAGATTCCATTCCCCGGTCCGCCACTGCGGGCTGCCGCGCAGGTCCATGGACAGGATGGGCGTGGCGGTCCGGGCGGCGATCGAGGTGAGGTACTCCGAGTACTGGGCGGCGGAACCGTTGTGGCCGTGCGCGGCCACCACCAATGCGTTGCCGGTGGCGCAGCCGTGCGGCTGGAAGAGCAGGCCGGTGGCCTGCTCGCCGTCGACCGGGACCGAGACGGGCCGGGTCTGCACCGCGCACGTCGCCGCCGCGGCCGCGGGTCCCGCGGCCAGCAGGGTCGCGGTCAATACCGGTAGCAGTGCCCCCGCCAAGTAGCTCAACGCACGTCTGCTCATCCTTCGAATATTCCACGCCGGAGGCCACCGGAGCGGGAACCTCGCTGGGCCGGTCGGCAATTCGCGTTCGGCCCGCCGGTTGTCGGAGCCCGCCGATAGCATCCGGGCCATGGAAACCGTCACCGTCGCGCAGCGCCGGGCCCGGCTCGGGGTCCGGCACCGGCTGGCCGTCGCCGATCGCGGCGGCGATGCGGCCGAGATCGCGCGATCCCTGGTGGTCCTGCATGCCACCGATCCCGCGACCGTGCACCTGTCGGTGGCGGCCAGGGCGCCGGGGCTGGGCCCGGCCGAGGTCGAGCGCGCCCTGTACGAGGACCGCCTCTTGCTGCGCATGCTGGCGATGCGGCGCACCATGTTCGTCGCTCCGGTCGATTTGGTACCGGTGCTGCACGCCGCGTGCGGCGGGGATCTCGCGGTCAAACAGCATCGCACCTACGCCAAGCTCCTGGACGAGGGCGGTATCGGCGACGGCGACGCGGCCGGCTGGCTCACCGCCGTCGCCGACGAGACCCATCGCGCGCTGCTGGCCCGGGGCAGCGCCACCGGAGCCCAGCTCGGCAAGGACGTACCCGCGCTGCGGACCACCCGGATCGACCCGAGCCCCGGCAAGGCGTACTCGCGGCCCACCGGGATCACCACCTGGGTGCTGGTCCTGCTCGGCACCCAGGGGCGGATCGTGCGCGGTCGCCCGAACGGGAGCTGGTCGAGCAGCCAGTACTCCTGGGCGCCGGTGGAAGCCTGGTTGCCCGGGGGTATCGCCGAACTCGACGCCGCCGTGGCGCGCCGGGAACTGATCCGGCGCTATCTGCGCTCATTCGGCCCGGCGCCGGTCGGTGATATCACCTGGTGGACCGGCTGGAGCCGGACCCGGGTGCGGGAGGCGCTGGCCGGTCTGGACACCGTGGAGGTCGATCTGGACGGCACCGCGGGCCTGCTCCTGGCCGATGATCTGGAGCCGGTGCCGCCGCCGGAGCCGTGGGCCGCGCTGCTGCCCGCCCTCGATCCCACCCCGATGGGCTGGCAGTCCCGCGACTGGTACCTCGGCGCCCATAAACCGCAGCTGTTCGACCGCAACGGCAATATCGGGCCCAGCATCTGGTACGACGGCCGGATCGTCGGCGGGTGGGGGCAACGCGCCGACGGCGAGATCGTCACCCGGCTGCTCGAGGATGTCGGCTCGGAGGCCGAAGCACTCATCGCGGCCGAGACCGAACGCGCGGCCGGGTGGTTCGGCGGTGTGCGGCCGATCCCGCGTTTCCGCACTCCCCTGGAACGCGAGCTTTCGGCCTGATACCGGCCGGAGCCCAAGTAGATTGTCGGATATGCAGATTCGGGCTTTCGAGGCTTCCGACCGCGATGCCCTGCGGCGCCTGTTCAGGGTCGCGGGCCGGGGCTCGCCGACCGAAACCCTGTGGGGACATCCGGAATCCGAGGCGATGATCTACCTCGAACCGTATATCGATCACGAGCCGGAATCGCTGCTGCTGGCAGAGGTGGACGGTGAACTGGTCGGCTATCTCACCGGTTGTGTGAACACCGCGACCTTTCCGAGCGAGTCGAAACGGATCGAGGACGCGATCCGCACGCACCGGCTCGTCCTGCGCCGCGCGCCCGCCCTGTTCTTCGCGCGCAGCGCGTTGGACGCCGCCTCCGCCGCACTGCGCCGCGAATCCGCGGCCGGTGAGATCCACGATCCGCGCTGGCCGGCACATCTGCATATCAACGTCGTCCCGGAAGCCCGTGGCACCGGCGCGGCCGAGGCGCTGATGCGGCGGTGGTTCGCACTGCTGGAGGCGGCCGGAGCACCGGGTTGCCATCTGCAGACCCTGGTCGAGAACGGCCGGGCGGTCCGCTTCTTCGAACGGATGGGGTTCATCGCCTACGGGCCGACCCCCGTCGTGCCCGGGCTGCGGTACCGAGGCGCCCGCGTCCATCAGCGGACCATGGTGCGCGACTGCTGAACCCGGACCCTGCCGCTGCCGACGTATCGCTGGTCCGGGTGCTGCCGTCCGGCCGTCAGCTCGTGGCCCAGGGAGCCCGCAGCAGGGCCGCGATATCGTCGTCGGTGAGTTCGATATCGAATACCTCGCCGAGCACCTTGGGGAATTCCGAGAGGTCGATCTCCCGGGAATCGGCCGTACCGTCGGGGTATTCGGTGGTCAAAGTGCGCCCGTCCAGGATGTGGTGCATGCCGGGCAGGAACCGCTGGACGAACGGGCGCTGCGTGAACGGCGAACGCGGCGAGGTCGAGACGAAATGGTTGCCGACCTCGTAGTCCACCCGGTACTGCGGTTCGAGGGTGAAGGTGTACCGGTCCACCCAGCCGTCACGGGCGAACTGGTGCAGTACCCATTCCACATCGCCGAGTTCACCGGCGCCCCGGGCCAGCCGGAAACGCCACCCGCCGAGAGTGAACTCGTCGGGACTGTCGGCCAGTGCGTACGGTTCGCTCGGCCCGGCGCCGAATCCGACGTCCACGAGCCAGATCCGGTCGTCGTCGGTGGTGGTGACGCGCAGTAGCGCGTGGGTGGCCGGGCGCAGCCCACCGGACCCCATCGTGACGCGTCCACTGAGTCCGGTGACCCCGAACCCCAGCCGCTCCAGCGCCGCCGCGAACACCGTGACGTTCTCGTAGCAGTACCCGCCGCGGCGGCGGCGCAGCAGTTTGTCCTGCAATGTCTCAAGGTCCAGCGGGATCGGGCGGCCCAGTACCGCCTCGAGGTTTTCGAAGGGGATGGCGGTGGTGTGCGCGGCCACCAGATCACGCAGCACGTCCAGGGTGGGCGTACGTGGTCCGAGGTAGCCGATCCGGTCCAGGTAGTGGTCCAGATCCAGGTCCGCGCCGTTCCAGTGGTAGGCGGCATCGGCCGGTTTCGGCATGGCATCCTCGTTTCTCCGGGGTCGTCACGGGCAACCACGCCGCCATCGTGGATGTTCCCGGTTCCGGGCCGGATGTCATCGGACCAGCAGCGCCCGGGTATGTGCCGTACCGGGGTCGGCGAGGACCGCCGCCGTCGCGCCGTGCTCGGCGACGGCGCCGTCGGCGAGCACGACGATACGTGGGCAGTACCTGGCGATCAGGTCCATATCGTGGCTGATGACGAGCACGCCGATGCCGTGGGCGGGCCGCACACGTTCGATCTGTTCCATGACCGCGTGGGCGGTGGTGTCGTCGAGCGCGGAGGTGATCTCATCGCAGATGAGCACATCGGGCGCGGCGGCCAGGGCCCGGGCGATCGCCACCCGCTGCCGCTGGCCGCCGGAGAGTTCACCGGGGTAGCGGGACAGCAGATCGGCCTCCAGGCCGACATCGCGCAGCAGGCCGGCGGCGCGTTCGGTGATCTCCGTCCGTCCCCGTACCCCGTCGAGCCGCAGCGGGCGCTCCAGTGCCTGCCGCACCGTCCGCTGAGGGTTGAGGGTGGACAGCGGGTCCTGCGGGACGAGCTGGACGCGCCGCCGGTCGCGCCGGGACCGGCGCGCCCCACCGACGGGCAGGGTCCGCCCGTTCACCTCCAGACTGCCCGATGCCGCGGTGTGGATACCGGTCAGTACCCGGGCCAAGGTTGTCTTCCCGGCCCCCGACGGACCGGCGACCGCGACCGCCTCTCCGGCGCCGACCTCGATATCTATCCCGCGCAGCAGAACCGTGCCGCCCGCCGTCGCGCGGATCCCACCGGCGCGCAGGGCCGGCGGGCCGGACGCCGCGGCCATCGGCGTGGGAACCGGCGGAACCACCCGCACGCGGGGTGGTTCGCCCAGTGCCACGACCCGGTCGGCCAGCCGGTGGATCAGATCGGTGTGATGCCCGGAGACGAGGACCGCCCGTCCGTCGTCGACGGCGATCGATCGCAGTAGATCGGCGATACCGATGCGTAATTCGCCGTGCAGGCCCGAGAGGGGTTCGTCGACGACGAGTACCCCGGCGTCGCGGACCAGCGCGGCCGCGAGCGCGAGACGGCGCTGTTCACCGCCGGAGAGTTCGCCGGGACGCCGCCGCAGACAGCCGGCGGGCAATCCGACCCGGGCCAGCGCCGCACGCATGGCGTCCGGACCGAGCCCGGGCGCGGATTCGGCGAGTATCGAGGCGACGCGGTGGGCCGGATTCTGCGCGGCGCCGGGGTCCTGGCTCACGTAGGCGAGATGACGGCGGCGGAAGGTTTGCCGGGCGGCACCGTCCAAGGCGAAAACGTCCCGGCCCGCGACCCGCACCGATCCGCCCGACCGGGTCAGCCCCGGGGCCAGCTGCCCGAACACGGCGCGCATCAGGGTGGTCTTACCGGCGCCGGACGGGCCGGTCAGGGCGGTGACCGAGCCGGGCGGGATCAGCAGCGAGGTGGGTGCCAGTATCTGGGCACCGGAGCCGGAGCGAATACACAGCTCGCGCACCGTCACACCATCTGTCACAGGCCGCGCCGTCCTTTCCCGAACGCGGCGACCGCGGTGTTCACGCTCACCGCCAGCAGGCCGATCGCCAGGCTCGGCACCAGCACGGCCGCCGGGTTGAGCAGGATGCCGGGCGCGTTCTCCCGCACCATCACCGCCCAGTTGGCGTCGCCGAGCGTGGCCGGTAACTGCAGGAACGACGCGGTGCTGACCAGATACATGGCTTCCACGAACCGCAGGCCCAGCTGGGTGAGCAGGGTTTCGCGCAGATTCGGCAACAGTTCGCGGAATACGAGATGTCCCGGCCGCTCCCCACCGGCCCGGGCGGCTTCGATGAATCCGGAGGCGGCCACCCCCGAGGCGGCCGCGGCGAACACCCGCGCCGTATACGGCGTACCGGCGATGACCGCGACGGCGATCAGCCCCACGGCCCCCGACTCCGGCCAGGAGAGCATGAACAGCAGGATCGCCAGTACAGGCGGCAGCATCATGCCGAGGTCGGTGGTCCGTTCGATCCAGGATCCGGTGCGCGGGTAGAGGGCGGCCACCGAGCCGAGCACCGCCGCGAGCCCGGTGACCAGTACCGCGATGATCGCACTGACCAGCAGCAGGCCCCAGCCGCCGTGCAACAGCTGACTCAGCACATCGCGGCCGAGACGATCGCCACCCAGCCATGCGGCGGCACCGGGCTCGGCGAAGGTGATACCCACCGCGTGATCGGCCGGGTGGGGGGCGAGTATCGGTCCGACCGCGGCGACCGCGACGACGACGGCGGCGGGCACCAGGGCGGGCCACAGCCGCCGGGAGACGGTCGCGGTGCTCATCGCCGGCCTCGGTTCGACCACAGCCGGATACCGTCGGCGACCAGCAGGACGCACAGAATGGTCGCCCCGGTGACCGTGACGACCGCCGCGACCAGTGCGGTATCGCGATCGGAGACCGATCCGGCGATCATGGCGCCCATGCCCGGATAGTTGAAGATGGTCTCCACCACCAGCGCGCCGCCGAACAGTGTGCCCACCGAGGTGGCGAACGAGGCCGCGATGGTCGGCAGCGCGAAGGGCAGGACATGCCGGATCAGCACCGTCCGCTCCGGCAATCCGTTGAGAACCGCGTTGTCCACATGGGGCGCCGCGGCGGCATCGGCCAGCGCCCCGCGCACCACTCGCAGATTCCAGCCCGCCTGCGGTATCACGAGTGCGGCCACCGGGAGGATCAGCATCTGCGGGCCGGCCGGGAACCCGGACCGGTCGGTGAGGGTCACCGCGGGCAGCAGGTCCAGCCACAGCGAGAACACCAGCACCAGCAGCGTCGCTACGACGAACTCGGGAACCGCGATGACGAAGGCCGAACCCGGTTGCAGGATCCGGGCGGCGAATCCGCTGGGCCGCGCCGCCCACCACATCCCGGCCACCGCCGCGATCACCACGGTGACGGCCATCGCGATCGAGGCGAGCAGCAACGTCTGCGGGAACTTGTCGGCCAGCAGCTCGTTCACCGGCTGTCCCCGCGCGGTGGTACCGAAATCACCGGTCGACGCCCCGCCGAGCCAATCCGCGAACCGGACCGGCAGCGGCCGGTCCAGTCCGAGTTCGTGCTCCTTGGCGGCGATCCGGTCCGCGCCGGCGTCGCGGCCGAGAACCGCGCGCGCCGCGTTACCCGGCAGCAGATCGACGACCACGAACACCAGCGCGAGCAGAGCGAGCAGCAGACCGAGCCGCCGGACCACCGCGCCGGCGACGGCTCTCACTGCGACAGCCAGACTCGTTCGAGCTGAACGCGGCCGTATCCCCCGAGTTCGGGCAGATCGCGGACCGCGGTCGCGGCGACGTCGATACCGTCGGCCATCCCCCACACGATGTAACCGCCGCGTTCGTGCTGGATCCGCTGGATATCGTGGCTCGCCGCGACGAACTCCGGGCCCGCGGGCGCGGCCAGGGCCGCGGTGTAGGCCTTGTCGAAGGCGGGGTCCCGGAATCCGGTCTCGTTCCACTTCGTCCGCGAATACATGACCTTGCTGGCGAAGAAGACCACCGAATCGTTGGTTCCCCAGTTCACCGTGTAGAAGGGCGCGGTGAGCCAGGTGTCGTCGTAGAAGGCGTTGGCCTCCTGGACCGCCACCTCGATCCGGACGCCGATATCCTCGGCCTGGGTCGCGAAGACCTTCGCCGATTCGACCTCGCCGGCCGCTTCCTGTTTGGTGACCAGGCGGTAGGTCTTCGCGGTATCGAATTTCGCCTCGGCCAGCAGCCGCCTGGCCCGGTCGATATCGCGGGTGCGCTGCGGAATGGCCGTATCGAAGGACGGGTCGGCCGTGCCGAGGACATCGTTGGCGACCGAGCCGTACCCCGACAGCACCTGGGCCACCATGGCATCGCGATCCACGGCGAGCCGGAACGCCTCGCGCACCCGCGGGTCGGCGAACGGGCCGTCGGAGGTACGCATCGCGATGGCGACGGCGATATCGTCCGGCCGCCGGACCACCCG